>JBKJJX010000094.1:0-3752 GCA_046597825.1 Bacteroidota bacterium
CCAACACCAAACGCCGCCTGGCCAATAGGCGTATCAAACCCCAACTCAGCGCCGATGCCGTGGCGAAATTCACTAAACTTGATTTGTTCAGGGATTTCAGAGATGGTGGCAAGATCGTAGCGCATGCGCAAATATGTATCAAACAACAATCGAACGGGCAGCTTATAGCGGAATGCAAGATTTATCGCAAGCATTTGTCGCCCGCGCCGGTCGTCTTCGCGGGTACCGAACATTGTTTCCCTTCCGCCGAGCCGGAATTGCTGGCCCAGCGGCATTGTCACATCAGCAAAGCCGAATGTTATGCGCGGATGGAACGTCAAGCGCTCGCCCCATGAACTGTAGCTTTCATACATTGCGCGCACGGCATTGTATCCCACATCGCTCAGGAAATTCGTTGATGCAAATTCGTACGAGACTTTTATATTGAACCCGGATGTTGCAAATGGAATAATATTCCGCGTGTCAATCACAGTCCCGATTTTCAGCAGCGACAGCCTGTAATGTTCCTGCAGTTGTTCGACATTCGCGACACTGCGAATGCGCGAGTCTTGCAGCGTCCATTCTATCGTCGCGTTGCCAAGGCGTTCGAGTTGCGCGCCGGCGGTCAGCCGCCCGCCCCACCGGATATCCGAATATTCTCCGACCCGCGAACGGTCCCAGCGATTGCGAGCCACAACTTCAGGATCGTCGCGGTAAACATAGCTGTTATAAACACTGGCAAACCCCGCGATACTGAACGTAAACAGCGAACTGAACAATCTGTTTGATTTGAATTCCAGGTTTGCGTAGCCATTCCGCCCGCCAACAGAAAGCGTCAGTCCAAGCTCGGTGCCGATACCGCGAAAGTTTTCATCACGGATGTCGATCGTGCCCTGAAATTTCCGTTCATCATCCACCCGCATTCCGAGGCGAATGAGCTGCGACGGAAGTTCCGCCAGACGAAGCGTGAGCTTGGGCTTTTGGTCCTCGTACGACACTTCTAGGTACACATATTCAAATACCTTTGTGCTGTTGATATTTCTGATGCCGCGCTTCGCTTTTTCAATCCGAAAAATATCGCCTTCTTTCATATCGAATTCACGCAAAACAAAAGATTCTTCCGCACGGACACTGCCTTCGACATCAATCTTTTCGATGAAGCCCTCATTGACTGTCAGATGCAACGTTCCTGTCGAATCGTCGAAGAATGTTCCACTGATGCGGGCAAGAGAGTAACCTTCTTTCCTGTACAAACGGAGTATCCGCTCAATCGCCTTGTCGTATTGAGAATGATTGAGCCATTTGCCGAGCAGCGATTTGATTTCTGTCGTAAGTTGCTCAGTCGGTACCAGGTCGTTGCCGGTAAATTCCACGCGGGTGAGAATTGCATTCGGCTCAAGATGATAAACAACGCGAACGGGCGACGCATCCGAATAAACATCAACCCAAACATTCTTCAGATTTCCGGTGTCGCCAAGCCAGCGGATGTGTTTGCGAATTTGTTCGGTTGTAAGTCGTCCGAGATAGCCGTCGTTTTTTATTTTCAAAAGAACAGAATCCGACACACCCGTTCCCACAACTTCAATCTGAACATTGTCAAACATACGGACCACTCCTCCATCGGGAGCGGTGTCTATGGCATGAAGCGATCTTTGATAGAGAAATCTGATCGAGTCAATTTGCTGCAGTGTGGATTTATAGCCCTGATCAATCAAAAAATCAAGGTCATAAAAACTCGATGAGGGATGTCTGCCCACAGCGGGCGTGATTGTCACATCGGCGTTCTTCAACTGCTCCTGGTTTGATAACTGCATCATGATTCCCATGATCTGGTCGGCAGTTTCCCACGGAACAAGCAGTTCGCCGGCATTGCGGAGTCCGCTTGTCGTATTGACCGCAACGACAATGGCGCAGCCTGCATCCTTCGCAACATCGACCGGGATGTTCGTGATGAGCCCGCCATCAACAAGCCGCATTGTATCACGTTCAAGAGGCGTGAACAGCAACGGAACTGTCGCACTTGCACGCAACGCTTCGGCAAGTGAACCGCGGTCCAACACAATCCGCCGCCCGGAAATCAAATCGGTCGTCACTGCGCGGAACGGGACTTTCAAGTCGTTGAAATCAGGGTTGGGATGATAAATTCCCTGCAATGTTTTTTCGCTGAGAAAATTTGTCAGCCGCTGCCCGGTTGAAACTGCATGCGGAAGAACAGGCTGCAATCCCTCAAACCGAACAACCAGAAAACTCCAATCATCCGCAAGCTTTTGATCGATGGCGAGATCTGATCGTTGTGCCTCATCGGAAAGCGATAGCAACTCATCCCAGTTTGTTGACAGTGCAAGACTTTCGATCTCCGTGGTTGTGTACCCCGATGCATAGAGCCCGCCGATAATTGACCCGATGCTCGTCGCCGAAATAAAGTCAATGGGAATATGGTTCTCCTCCAACGCTTTCAACACGCCAATCTGTGCCGTGCCGCGTGCCCCTCCACCGCTTAGGGCGATTCCTACATGAGGACGTTTTTGCAGCCGAAATGGATACACCTGTCCGTGCCGTGCCGACAATGAATCATCGTACTGTGGACGGTATGTTATTTTTGTCTGGGAGAAGAGATAAAAGGACGGCAGGAGAAAAAAGAAGACTGTAAGAAATCGAAAGCGACCGACCAAGTGGATACACCATTTTGAGGAATGATTACAGAACCAAAGTAGATGTTTTATGAGGGAAAATCAAACGGACAGGCGGCAGTCACTTCAATTGACTTTTGAACAAGTTTCCCTTAGCATTCAAACGTCCTCCCGCACAAATAGAAAAAAAGCCTCTCATCCTCGTACAAGCGCTTGCACCCGGCTGAAAGACGAATCGCATCGCTGCATTTTCACAAAGTGAGAAGCCTATGCAATGCTCGCAAATCTATTCCTCCCGAATTAGAAAAATCCTGATGAGGTTCTTCGGCTTTGCGCTGATCAGCCTGATCTTGTTCGCACTAAAAGCAAACGCGCAAATCCACAATGACCCGTACGATTTCACAACAGTTGCCAAAACCGATGCAACAGCCAATCCTGCCAACGGTGCGGTTGTGATGATCGCAGGTGAATTGTGGGATTCATTTCTCCCTCAATCCGTTGCACCATACTATAGCGAAGCTGCTACTACGCTCACAGGAGAATTTATGCGCATCGGGAACTTCGACCGGGCCTGGTCAAGTCCAACGCACATGTGGCCCGGCGGATGGAACTACGGAAACTTTTGGGCGAAAGGCATGAACGTAACGGAATGGAATCCTGACCCTAATTTCAATCCGCCAACCATCGGTGGAGTTGCAAATCCTGCTTACACTTCGGCATCGGGGCCCAACTATGCTTTTGCGAGCGTGCGGAATGTAACATTGCCGGGCGGCGTCAATGTTCCGGGCTTCAACGATCCCGCCCGCAAGTATCAACGCGAGACCAGATGGGTTGATCCGATAACGCGACATCATGCAATCTATGAAGCAGGCTGGCCAACAAATATCGGTGTCGATGTGAAAGTAGAAATTCATCAGTTCACTCTGAATTGGAATAACTTCAATGACTTTATCATCGTGAAGTTGACTCTTAAAAACACGGGTGTGAAAGATATCAATGCCGATGGAACTCCTGAGTCTATGAACAATGTCATTCATGCACTGACTCTTGGTGTGCACGCCGAGGTTATGATATCATACGCCCTCAGTCGCTCTGCCGGTCGCGGTTCACGATTCGGGGCAACGCGGGCACTCGGCTATATCG
>JBKJJX010000209.1:0-27650 GCA_046597825.1 Bacteroidota bacterium
TGCACGTACTGCATGCCTGAAGAGGGAATGCAATGGCTTCAGCGGGACCAGCTTCTCACGTTCGAAGAGATCACACGCCTCACGCAGGTCTTTGCATCCCTCGGCGTTACCAAAATCCGTTTAACCGGCGGCGAACCGCTGATGCGCAAGGAATTATGGCGGCTCGTTAAGATGCTGCGCCCCGTGAAGGGAATCGACGACATTGCGCTCACGACAAACGGATTTTTTCTCAAAGAGCAGGCGGCGGAGCTGATCGATGCCGGACTCGACCGCATCAATGTGAGCCTCGATTCGCTTGACCCGCGTGTGTTTGCCGAAATGGCGCGCCGCGATTACTTCCGGCAGACGTGGGAAGGAATTGAAGAAGCCGACCGGCTTGGTTTGCATCCCATCAAGCTCAACGTCGTGCTGGTGCGCGGCGTGAACGATGGCGAGATTCTGAATTTTGCCCGCCTCGCACGCGAGCGTTCGTTCGTTATCCGGTTCATCGAGTTCATGCCCATCGGGAAAGACGACGGCTGGTCGAATGACAAAGTCGTGACGACGCAGGAAGTGCTGGAGACAATCAACACGTATGCAGCGCTGACTCCTGTTCCCTCTGTAAATGAAAACGCACCCGCGGAGAAATACATGTTCGCCGATGGGACGGGAGAAATCGGGTTCATCAGTTCGGTGAGCAAACCGTTCTGCTCGGATTGCGACCGCGTGCGGCTCACCAGCGAAGGGAAGTTCCGCACCTGTTTGTTTTCTCTCGGCGAAACGGATCTGCGCTCGATGCTGCGTGCTGGCACAACCGATGAAGAAATCTCAGCCGCGCTTGTTGCCGCAGTGTGGAAGAAGGAAGAAGGACACCTCATTAACCGCCCCGGTTTCGTCCGGCCCGAACGGACTATGAGCGCGATAGGCGGGTGAGAAGTGTCATTCCGAATCGCTTTTGTTCGGAATCTGAAATGCGCGGTTCCGTTGCCTTTGCTCAATCCGATTCTTACACTGCATCCAGTTCTGGCGCGGAACGATTTCCTTTTCATTCCCTCTCTCTTGATTGACAGGACATCTATTAGGTGCGCGCCATGAATCGAACACTTTCCTTCATTCTCCTCATTCTCTTCTCAGCCCCTTTCGCCGCGGCCCAATGGCAATGGCAGAATCCGTTTTCTCGGCTGTCACGGTTTCCAGAACCAATCCACGTACCGTGACAGAACATCCCGGCAAGGTTATGCTTGACTGTTCCATCGAACGTTTAGTGTCTCGTCACGGTGTAAGTAAACCCGGCTACCGTGACGACCAAGAGAGACCAAAATGAAAACACCGTCTGTTCTTATTCGATATGTTTCTTTTCTTATCTACGTTCTCATCCTTTTGAATTTCTCCTGTAAAGAAAAGTCAACCGACCCATCTCCGCCCAGTGGAATTGATACGACAAGCCATATCTTTTCTTCTTGGGCAGTTGATACGTTAGGCGACGGCAACAACAGTGCTCTCTTTGACGTCGTAATAACGAACGATAGTGTTGCGTACGCCGTTGGGGAAATGTACTTGAGAGATTCAACTGGCCAATACGATCCCCAAATATTTAATCTGGCGAAGTGGAACGGCGTACGATGGGAATTAGGGCGAATTCCATTTGTTGGAGTGTGTAGTGCCGTAACCTACCCTCGACTCCGGGCAATTTGGACGTTCGGACAGAGTCGTATGCTGGTTACGAATGGTGGAAGCCTTGTGACATATGATGGAACGAATGCGATCATGGATTGTAGGATGAATTCATTATTGACTGGAGCTTTGAATAAAATATATGCTGTTAGTCCTCAAGACGTATATGTTGTCGGGAACAACGGATGTATTGTTCACTTTAACGGTAACAGCTGGGAACGCATGGAAAGTGGCACCACCCTGCCTCTTCTCGACATTCACGGCCGCTCGGCAAGTGAAATCTATGCATGTGGATCCGACTTTACCACGGGGCGAGGGGTTGTGCTCAGATATGATGGGACACGATGGACGAAGATGGTGGACAGTTTTTACTCCAACAACGGCTTCGACAGCACGCAATTATTCCGCACTCAACTCTATGGCCTGATTACAAGTGTATGGACGGATGATCGGGGATCGCTCTACGCCGCAGGTGATTACGTTTATAGATATCAAAACGGCCAATGGAGTTTTGTGCAAGGAATTCCGGATAATTTTTTGTACGCAACACTATTCACTCGCTCAGGGATACATTCTATCAGCGGAAACACATACAACGATTACATTGCAGTCGGCGAACGCACCACCGTTATGCATTACAACGGCTCGACAGGTATACAGGTTGGTCCGATGTTTCGTTTTACCAATAACCTGCAATTGTACAGTGTGGACATGAAACATTCTCAAACTATTGCAGTCGGTTCAATCGTAGATCGGGCGGGAGTTTTGCGGCTGCGAAGATAACAGTTTAACTTGGCTGTCACGGTTTCCTGAACCATCCGCGTACCGTGACAGAACATCCCGGCAAGGTAATGCTTGACTGTTCCATCGAATAAACGTTTTAACTCGGCTGTCACGGTTTCCTGAACCATCCGCGTACCGTGACAGAACATCCAGGTCGTCCGATGCTTGTCCGTTCCACTGGTGTGTCGTCACGGTTTCCTGAACCATCCACGCACCGTGACAGAACATGACGACGACAAAACGAATAGTTTATTGCAAGATACCTTATGGGACGACGCGGACGAGCAAGCCTTGCTAATGAGAACTTCTTCTTTGTTACGACAACAGTCGTACAGCGCGCTCGTGTCTTTTCCGAAGAGCGGTATTGTGATCTGCTCATACAACAGATAAAAAACTGGCAGGCGCATTTCAACTTCAAGATTCTCAGTTACGTCGTCATGCCGAGCCACTTTCACTGGATTGTTGAAGTCGAACCTGCGCACGGCACTATTTCTGACATCATGCGAGAAATCAAATCAAATTCGGCGTTAAACGTCATGGCGGAACTTGCCCGCGAGAGAAAGGACGATCTGATCTCTCTCTTCACACACTCAAGTGATGGTATTGCCGATCAGAGACGAAAGTTCTGGATGAAACGGTTCGATGATCAGGTAATACGCAATCAAAAGATGTTCATGGCGAAACTCTTGTATATTCATAACAATCCAGTCAAGGCGGGTTTAGTTGAGTCGGCTGAACAATACAAATATTCCAGCGCCCGTAATTACATTCTTGGTGATCACTCTCTGCTTTATGTTGACACCTCGTATGCCGGATGAGGTTTAATGTCGTCACGGTGCAGGAGGGTACATGTAGCCGCGACGACCCGGAGCGAAGGTCGTGGCGTGATCCATAACTCGGCTGTCACGGTTTCCTGAACCAATCCGCGTACCGTGACAGAACATCTCGGCAAGGCTATGCTTGACTGTTTGATCGAAGAAACGTTTAGTATCTCGTCATAATAATGAGCAAGCACCCCTTCATACCGCTTGATTTTCAAATCCTTGCACCGGAAGAGCAACTTCGCCGTGCCCGGGAATTCTATGAACTTTGCCGCCGCCGCCGCAGTGTTCGCGAGTTCTCCGACACGCCGGTCGAACGTGAGCTGATCGAAACAATCATCCGTAGCGCCGGCACAGCACCATCGGGCGCAAACAAGCAGCCATGGAAGTTCGTGCTTGTCGACGATCCGGAGTTGAAGCATAAGATTCGCATTGCGGCTGAAGAGGAAGAGAAGGAAAGCTACGATGGCCGCATGCCGCAGGACTGGCTCGACGATCTTGAGCCGCTCGGAACGGACTGGCATAAAGAATTTCTGGAAGTCGCCCCGTACCTGATTATTGTGTTCAGGGAAAAGTATCGTATCGAAGGAACGGCACAGAAAAAAAATTATTACGTCGAAGAATCTGTCGGCATTGCCTGCGGGTTCCTGCTGGCCGCAATTCACAACGCCGGACTCGCATCGCTAACGCACACGCCAAGTCCGATGAACTTCCTGCAGAAAATTCTGCAGCGTCCCGCGAACGAAGTTCCGTTCCTGCTCATCCCCGTCGGCTACCCGAAGGAAGGAACACACGTGCCCGACATTCACCGAAAGAAGCCGGAAGAAATTTTGATCCGCAACATCCCGCCAAAGTAAGCCTGCCAAAAAATATTTCATGCTGATGTTTTTTGGTCAGCGTCCGTCTGCTGCCGTTTTCTTTGAATAGACTGTCAATCTTTCTATATTTATTCAAAATTAAATCATTTTGTTTTATTGTTATGCCTACATTCGCTGCAATTGATGTCGGTTCAAATGCAATCCGCCTTGTTATCGGGGAGGTGAACGGCGACCGCAATATGCACATCGTCGAGAACGTGCGCGAGCCCGTTCGTCTGGGACAGGATGTGTTCACGAAAGGAACAATCGCCGAAGAGACAATCGAAAAAGCTGCCGATGCGTTTACACGTTTCAAGAATCTGATCGAAGCGCATGATGCAAAGTGGACGAAGGCCGTCGCAACCAGCGCTACACGCGAAGCGCAGAACAGAGAAATCTTCATCGACCGCATTGAGCAGGTGAGCGGTATCGAAATCAATGTCATCAGCGGCGAAGAAGAAGCCCGCCTCATCCATCTCACCGTATCCTCGAAAATAAATTTGAAAGGCAAGCACGCCATGCTTGTCGATATCGGCGGCGGTAGTGCAGAGATCACGCTCACGTCGGACGGCCAGATTCTTTCGACTGAAAGCTACAAGATGGGGTCGGTCCGCCTGCTGCAGGTTCTTGAAGAGAAGAAGCATGGCGAAAAGCATTTCACGCGGCTGGTGAACGAGTATGTGGATGCAACTCAAAAGCGGATGAAGAAAGAGTTGGGTAAGGAGAAGATCAATCTTTGCGTCGGCACTGGCGGCAATATTGAGTCGCTTGGAGATTTGCGAAAAGAACTTTTCAACAAAGACAAGAACACGGTCATCACGACGGAAGAGCTGGACCTTCTTGTCAAGAAGTTGCAGAGTCTGACGTATGAAGAGCGTGTGCAGCAGCTTCGCCTTCGTCCGGACAGGGCCGATGTTATCGTGCCCGCTTCGATTGTATTGCAGAAGATTGTAAAGCAGGCGGGCGTGAATGAAGTCGAGGTTCCGGGAGTTGGGCTGAAGGACGGGCTTCTTGCGGATATGGTTCAGGAGCTGTACGGCGAGAAAAAAACTTCATCCCGCGAGCAGGTCATGACTTCGGCGATGCAACTGGGAAGAAAATATATGTTCGACGAACAGCACGGGACAACGGTGGCGCGTTACGCTGTGCAGTTGTTCGATGAAACAAGAATGCTGCACAATCTTTCACTTGAATACCGGACGCTGCTCGAAGTTGCGGCGCTGCTGCATGATGTCGGGCATTTCATCAACATGACCGACCACCACAAGCATACGCTATATCTCCTGATGGCCACGCCGATCATAGGCCTGAAAGAAACGCAAATAGCTGTTGTCGCAAACATTGCACGCTACCATCGCAAGTCATTTCCGAAACCGCAGCATGAGCCGTACAACATGTTATCGTCGAAAGACCGTGTCGTTGTTTCGAAACTCGCCGCAATTCTTCGTCTCGCGGACGCGATGGATAATGAACATGCAACGAAAGTGACAAGTTTTTCCGTAGAGTATAAGAAGCCAAAGTTTATTTTACGGCTGACCGGTGAAGGCGATCTGCTTTTGGAAAAATGGGCGCTCATGAAGAAGTCCGGCATGTTCGAAGAAGTATTCAGTGTGAAGTTTTCGCTGGATGAATAGGTAAGACTAAAGCCGACGAACGATTTCCGGAAGAAACCATTCTCAAAGTGACCCATGGAATTATTTATCTTACGGCATGCCATCGCCGAAGAACGTGATCCTGAAAAATATCCCGATGATTCACTCCGTCCGTTGACTGCCCGCGGGAAAAAGCGCATGCGGCGTGTTGCGGAAGGCATGGCAGCAGCAGGAATCCGGTTCGACATTATTTATACGAGTCCGTACACAAGAGCGAGACACACGGCGGATATTGTGGCGGACGTTTATCGTGCCCGTAAGAAGCTCCACGAAACAGAAACTCTTGCATCAGATGGCGATCCCAAAGAACTCATCAATTTCCTTCAGACGATGAAAGGGAAAGTTGACAGGATTCTTCTCGTCGGGCACGAACCCTATCTCAGCGATTTGATTTCCGTGCTGGTAACCGGCGACTCAAGCTTTACCTTCTCCATGAAGAAAGGCGGCGTATGCAAACTTGTCGCCGGAACATTGCGCTATGGGAAATGTGCCTCGATGGAATTTTTACTTCCGCCTTCAGTTTCTGTCCATCTGACGTGAACAAAAAGCCAACTTATACGCTGCAGTCATTGCCTTTTTGACTCAACCCCATAACTCTCATCAAACATTATCCTCTGACGCAACCTATTCTACTTAAATTTTTCTTAATCGGATTATCTTTCGAATCACGGGTTTCGTTGATTTTCCCACGCAACATTTTTATATTTTTGTCCGTCAACAACGGTATCACTGAGCTACTATATGGAGGTTGAATGTCGTACGATATTAAAGCGATAAATGAGAAGATTCAGCGGGAAAGTGCGTTCATCGATGTCCTACAAATGGAAATCGGAAAAGTCATCGTCGGGCAGAAGTATATGGTGGAGCGTTTGCTGATCGGCTTGCTCGCCAACGGTCATATCCTGCTTGAAGGTGTGCCCGGACTCGCGAAAACGCTGTCGATAAAAACTCTTGCCAGCACTGTCAATGCGAAGTTCCAACGCATTCAGTTCACTCCCGATCTTCTTCCCGCCGACCTTGTCGGTACGATGATTTTCAACCAAAAGGAAAGTACGTTTCAGGTAAGGAAAGGCCCGATCTTCGCAAACTTTATTCTTGCGGATGAAATCAACCGGTCGCCTGCAAAAGTGCAAAGCGCGTTGCTCGAAGCAATGCAGGAGCGTCAGGTCACGATCGGTGAACAGACATTCAAGCTGCCCGAACCGTTCCTCGTACTTGCAACGCAAAATCCTATCGAGCAGGAGGGAACGTATCCTTTGCCCGAGGCGCAAGTTGACCGCTTTATGCTCAAAGTAAAAATCGGCTACCCCTCAAAAGACGAGGAGCTGCAAATCATGCGCTCCAACGTAAACGGGACGACGCTTGCCGTGAATCATGTAACAGATCCTGCGGAGATCGTGAAAGCCCGCGCAGTCGTGAGCGAAATTTATATGGATGAAAAGATCGAACGCTACATTCTGGATATTGTTTTTGCAACACGATCGCCCAAAGATTACAATCTTGCCAAGCTGGCATCGCTCATCAACTATGGGGCGTCGCCGCGTGCGACAATAAATCTGGCGCTTGGCGCGAAGGCGTATGCATTCCTCAAACGTCGCGGCTATGTGATACCGGAAGATGTTCGCGCAATTTCACTGGACGTCCTTCGCCACCGCGTTGCGGTAACGTATGAAGCGGAAGCAGAAGAAGTAACCTCCGAACAGATTGTTCAGGAAGTGCTGAACAAGATTGAAGTGCCGTAAGGGAGGGCAAAAACCCCCACCCTAAATCCCTCTCCCAAAGGAGAGGGACTTTGTTGAAGAGCCCGAATTGCATGAGAGTTAATGGACACCAGAGAACTTCTTAAAAAAGTAAGACAGGTCGAGATAAAAACACGCGGTCTGGTGAACCACGTCTTCTCCGGCGAATACCATAGTGTATTCAAGGGACGGGGGATGGAGTTTTCCGAAGTGCGTGAGTATCAGTTCGGCGATGATATCCGCACGATTGACTGGAATGTTTCCGCCCGGTTCAATCATCCGTTTGTGAAGATATTTGAAGAAGAACGCGAGTTAACCGTAATGCTGCTGGTGGATTTCAGCCGTTCGGGCAGTTTCGGCTCCGGCTCGCAGCTGAAAAATGAAATTGCTGCTGAGATATGCGCTGTGCTTTCGTTCTCCGCAATCAAAAACAACGACAAGGTCGGGCTGATTTTGTTTACGGACACGATTGAAAAATTCGTCCCGCCGAAAAAGGGCCGCGCACATATTCTCCGCATCATCAGGGAATTGATTTCGTTTGAGCCGGCCGGCACCGGCACGGACATCAAGCAGGCGCTGGAATATTTCAATCACGTCAACAAGAAACGGACGATCGCATTTTTGATTTCTGATTTTATCGATGACGGTTACGATAAAATTCTTCGCATCATCAGCAAAAAACACGATGTGATTGCGATAGAATTATCCGATCCGCGTGAGCAGGAACTCCCTAATATCGGACTTGTGAAGATGAGAGATGCGGAAACAAATAAGGAGCGCTGGATCGACACGGGTGATACTGCAACCAGAAAACAATTTGCGAAGTACTGGGCAGACCGCAACGCTGCCCGCAAGCAGCTCTTCACCGGCAGCAGAGTGGACGCCATCCCCATTCGCATCGACCGGCCGTATATAAAACCTATTGTGGATTTTTTCAGATTGCGAGAGCGACGATTGTAATGATGAAACGGGCTGGAGTTGCTCTCTGGGTAGTTATGACTATGTGTTGTGCGACGCGGGTTGTCGCACAAAACCTGTCTGCGCGTGCGTGGGCGGACTCGACTGATTTCGTTGTCGGCGATGCGATCACTGTGTACGTGGAGATAACGCACGACGGCAAGCTGGCTTTTTCTCCGCTCGTTGGCGATACGCTCGGCGTGTTTCACATCCTTTCCCATGATCCCGTAAAATCTTCGGCGACGACATCCTCAACCACATTCACCGTTGCGGCGTACGATTCCGGCTCGCCGATTCTTCCACCGTTTCAATTTTCCTACAAGCTTCCCGCTGACTCGGCGCTGCATATTGTTGCCACCAATCCTCTGGTGTTCCGCATCCATCTTGTTGAAGTCGACACGAGCAAGGAAATAAAAGATATCAAGCCGGTGCTTTCTGTTCCGCTGACGGTGGCGGAGATCTCCCTTATTTTCGGAACCGTTGTCGGGATTGCGCTGATCGTGTATTCAATCTATATATATAGAAAAAGAAAGAAGGCGCGAACGCCGGTGGAAAAATATGTTCCTCCGCCAAAAGCTGCACACGCGCTGGCGTTCGACGAGCTTGCGCAACTCAAGGAAAAACGGCTCTGGCAGCAGGGACTCATCAAACCGTATTACTCTGAAGTCACTGAAATTCTCCGCCGGTATTTTGAAAACCGTTACGGCTTCATGGCGCTCGAGAAAACGACAGATGAAACTCTGGATGACCTGCACCGCTTTGCCGGTGCGCATCCGGTTATGGATGAGACGGCCCGAACTCTGCGCCGTGCAGATCTTGTGAAATTTGCGAAGTATGAGCCGTCAATACCCGAGCACGAAGAGATGATGGCGGTCGCCTTCGATATTATTGAGAAAACAAAAGTGAGGGAATCTGCTTCTGCCGTGACAAGTGAAAGTCCGACGGTTGAGGCCGGGGGCGAGGTAACAAATGTTTGATCCGAATATTACTTGGGCGAACCCGGAGTTTTTGTACGGACTTGCAATAATTCCGTTACTTGTATTCTGGTATATTCGTCGCTACAGAAAGAACAGCAGCGACATCCGATTCTCAACCCTGCTACCGTTTGAAAAAATTCGCCCCACGATGAAGGAACGGCTCCGGCACCTGCCGTTCGTTTTGCGACTTCTGGTTGTCGGGTTTCTGATTGTTGCCATCGCCCGCCCGCGTACGACGGCACACGGAGAGAATGTGTACACTGAGGGCATCGACATTGTTCTGCTTTTTGATATATCGGGAAGTATGCTGGCGGAGGATTTGCGTCCGAACCGGATTGAAGCAGCGCGCAATGTCATGATGAACTTTATCGATGCACGGACGAACGACCGGATCGGGCTTGTGATTTTTTCCGGCGAGAGTTTTACTCAATGTCCGATGACGCTCGATTATCGCGTACTCAAAAATCAGCTGGCAGCAGTGAAGCAGGGTATCATCGAAGACGGGACTGCAATCGGAATGGCAATCGCCCAAGGTGTTAACCGGTTGAAGGAGAGCAAGACGAAAAGCAAAGTGATTATTCTTCTTACCGATGGCGTGAACAACCGCGGTGAAATCGACCCGCTTACGGCGACGCAGATTGCGCAGACATTCGGCATTCGAATCTACACAATTGGCGTCGGTACAAATCAGGGGCAGGCGCCGTTCCCGGTGCAGACGCCGTTCGGTACTCGATATCAGAACATGCCCGTGGATGTTGATGAGAAGACGTTGACGAAAATTGCCGAGATGACAGGCGGCCAATATTTTCGGGCGACGAACAACCGTTCACTCAAACAAATTTACGAAGACATCGACGAGCTTGAGAAAACGAGAATTGAAGTCCGCTCATACCGCTCCTACACAGAACTGTTTTACGATTGGGTGTGGATTGGTTTGATCGGACTTGCGCTTGAGTTGTTGCTTTCACAAACATATCTCCGAAAGCTGCCGTAACGATGATTCGCTTTGCGCATATTGAGTATTTGTATCTGCTCGGCCTTGTGCCGGTGCTTCTCCTTTTATATTGGATTGTGGGCAGAGCGCGAAAGAACGCGCTTGGCCGTTTCGGGTCGCTGGATATTCTTGCGCGGCTTGCAGGATCCGCAAGCGCGCCTAAGCGATTCCTCAAATTCATATTGCTCATGATCGCGTACGCGATCGTCGTTGTCGCTCTTGCCAATCCGCAAATCGGGACCAGTCTGCAGGAGGTGAAACAGGAGGGCGTTGATATCTTTATTGCGCTTGATGTTTCGCTGAGCATGAAGGCCGAGGACATAAAGCCGAACCGGTTGGAGAAAGCAAAGTTTGAAATCCGGAACCTTATCAACAAGCTGGGTGGCGATCGGATTGGAATGATTGTCTTTGCGGGCGATTCGTATACACAGTTCCCGCTGACAACGGATTATAGCGGCGCAAAATTGTTCCTTGATGTTGTGGATGTGGACGCTGTTCCCGTGCCCGGTACGTCAATCGGAACCGCTATTCAGCGTGCAATAGAATCGTTTGACTTCAAAGAACCGACAACGAAAGTTCTCGTCATCATTACAGATGGCGAAAACAACGAAGGCGATGCGCTCGCTGTTGCGGAAGAGGCGGCAAAGAAAGGAATTCTGATCTATACAATCGGGCTTGGGTCGCCGACCGGCACGCCCATTCCTGTGTACAATTCCGGCGGACAACAAGTGGATTTCAAGCGGGATAAAGCCGGAAGTATTGTTATGACGAAGCTCGATGAGGCGGGTCTTGAAAAGATCGCTGCGGTTGGAAACGGGGCATATTACCGCGGGACAAACAATCAGGACGAACTAAATGAAATCTACAAAGCGATTAACGCTCTGCAGAAAAGAGAATTCGGAACGAAACAGTTTACAGATTTTGAATCAAGGTTTCAGTATGTGCTTGCAGGGGGAATTCTTCTGCTGTTGATTGAGTTGTTGATCTCAGAGAAGAAAGTCGTCTGGATTGCAAAATGGAATCCATTGAGGAAAGAGGTGAAGGCGCCATGAAGGTATTATCGGTAATTGCAGTATCGCTCTGTTTCGTGAGTGTCGTGAATGCTCAATCGGTCCGCTCGCTTGTCAACGGCGGCAACGATCTCTACGCAGAGAAGAAGTACGGCGACGCTGAAGTGAAGTACAAGAAGGCTGTGGAAAAAGACATCACGCTGATGCCCGGGCATTACAATCTCGGCAACTCCTTCTACCGGCAGAACAAAGTCGATGAAGCAATAAAGTCCTATGAAGAGGCGGTTCAGAAGAGCGAAACAAAAAACGCCGGGGCGAAGGCCTACTACAATCTGGGAGATGCGCAGCTTAAATCGCAAAAATACGAAGAGGCAGTGAAGTCGTTCACGCAATCGCTTAAACTCCGTCCCGATGATCAGGATGCGAAATACAATCTATCGTATGCGCTGACGAAACTCCGCGATCAGCAGCAACAGCAAAAGAATCAGAAGAACGACAAGAAGCAGGACAAGGATAAAGACAAAGACAAGCAGGATCAGCAGGACCAAAAACAAGATCAGAAAAAACCTGATGAACAAAAATCTGATCAGCAAAAGCCCGATCAGCAGCAAGAACAGAAACCCCAACCGCAGGCACAGCAGGAAAAGAAAATGTCGAAAGCCGATGCCGAACGAATTCTCGACGTGTTGAAGAACAACGAAAAAGATGTTCAGAAAAAACTCCGCGCACGTGTCATGACGCGCCCGAAGACTGATAAGGACTGGTGACGTGAGACGAGTTCAAAGCGTTCTTCTTATAATTGCGTTCCTTGCAGTCCGGGGGCTCGCCCAGGATGCCAGTTTTGTGGCTACCCTGGACAAGAATCCCGTGAGCGTAAACGATCAGTTTACGCTTTCGTTCACGTTGCAGAACGCCGGTTCCGGTGGCGGAAAAAACCTGAAGCTGCCGAACCTTGATAACTTTCGCATTATGATGGGGCCGAGCACGACTTCGAACATGCAGTATATCAATGGCGTCGTGTCTTCATCATTCACGTACAGTTACGTGTTGCAGCCTAAAAGTGTCGGCAAGTTCACGATCGGCGCAGCAAATATTGAAATTGGCGGGAAGACGTATTCATCACCTCCTCTCACAATCGATGTTTCCAAGAGCTCAGTTCAATCCAACAAACAACAGCAACAACAAGGCGGCGCATCGGGAGATGTCGAAGCACAGCTGGCGGAAAATCTTCTTCTGCGTGCGACAATCGATAAGTCTCGCGTTGTGCAGGGACAGCAAATTAACCTCGTCTACAAATTGTATACGCGTGTTCAAATACAGAATTACAATCTCACTAAGTCTCCAACCATGACGGGATTCTGGAGTGAAGACGTTGAGATGGCGAAACAAATCCAGCTCGCAACAGAAACCTATAACGGGAAACAATTTCAGGTTGGCGTTATCAAACGGTCGGCCCTGTTCCCCACGCAGTCCGGCACACTGGAAATCGGCCCGATGGAGATTACCACGTTGGTTACTGTGCGTGACAAGCGGACGTGGGATCCGTTTGATGTATTTAACGGTAATCCGTTCGGCCGGCAGATTGAATACGTTGTGAAGAGCGAGCCGATTCGCATTAAAGTCGATCCGCTGCCGCCGGGCGCGCCGGCAAGTTTCAAGGGTGCTGTCGGCAAATTTTCCATCAGCGCAAAAGTTGATAAGGAAAATGCAAAAACGAATGAACCGATCAGCTACAAAGTAACAATTGCGGGAACCGGCAACATTAAAGTCCTTGAATCGCCTTCCATAGAAGTGCCAACTGATTTCGAACAGTACACGCCCAAAGTTGCAGACAATATCAATCGTCGCGATGTGCGTATTTCAGGTTCGAAAACGTTCGAATACATTCTCGTTCCCCGCTATCCCGGAAAGAAAATAATCAAGCCGGTTGAGTTCAGCTATTTTGATCTCGGGAAGAATGAATACGTGACACTGAAGTCGCCCCAATTAGAGATCAACGTGGAGCAAGGACCGGCGGGAGCAACTCCATTTGTTTCCTCGAGTCCCCGCGAAGACGTGCAGATGCTCAGCCAGGACATCCGATTTATCAAAGTGGATCGTCCCGCGTTTGTAAAGCGTGGAGAATACCTGTATACGAGCGGAACATTCATTGCGCTATTGCTTCTTCCGCTCGCCGGCCTGGGCGGCACGTTGGTATACACGCGAAAGCGTCAGGCTGTCATGAGCGATGTGGTAGGGTATCGAAACAGGAGAGCCATAAAAGTTGCCCGTAAGGGATTGAAAAATGCTGAAGTTCTGTTGAAGGAAGTTTCTGGCGGGAATGACAATGCGCAGAAAAAAATTGCATTCTATTCCGAAGTTGCGCGGGCAATGTGGAAGTATCTCGGCGATAAGTTGAACATCCAGCAGGCAGATATTTCGATTGAGTTGGCGGTGAATGAATTATCTGTACGCTCCGTGAACGCTGAAACGTCTGCTGCCCTTAAATCGCTTCTCGAAACCTGTGAGATGGCCCGCTTTGCTCCAACGATTCTCTCTGTGGACGTGATGAAGAAAACCTACGACGATGCAAGCAGAATTATCATCGAACTGGAGCGAACGCTATGACTTCTTTGCGGAGCTTCATATTCGGACTCGTTGCCCTTTTTGCCGTCCCTCTTTTTGCTGAAACGCCGGAACAGCTTTTCGATGAGGCAAATCAGGCATACCGGCAGGCGAAGTATACCGAAGCAATAAAGAAATACGAACAGATTGCTGACGGAAACATGAGCGGCGACGTATACTATAATCTGGGGAACGCATATTACAAAGCGGGGAACCTTGGGAAAGCTATCCTCAATTACGAACGAGCGATGAGATGGATGGTAAACGATGACGATGTACACCATAACCTGCAGCTTGCGAACCTCATGATTACCGACAAGATAGAGCCGGTACCACGGTTGTTCGTCTGGGATTGGTGGGATTCAATCAAGTCAGCATTTACGCTCACCGGAATAACCTGGATCGCATATCTGTTTTTTGTGTTGGTCATCGGCGCAATCATCGTTATGATTCTCGCTCCGTCCTATGCATGGCGACGGACAGCTTTCCTTGCAGGCTCGCTAAGTTTGTTGCTTCTGATTTTCAGTGCAACGGTTTTTGTCGCTAAGCTTGATGCCGTGCGAAGTGCGGGCACCGCGATCGTTACGGCTAATATCACAACCCTCAAGAATTCGCCAGACTTGAATAGCACAGACGCCTTTGTTCTTCACAACGGAATCAAGGTTGCTATCATCGACAAGGTGAGCAACTGGTGGAAGATTCGCCTCGCAGACGGGAAAGTTGGTTGGATGGACCAGACCGCCGCTGAGATAATTTAGAATTGTTTAAAGAATAATCACATCAGAGATCGTGCCATTCTTGTTCTCAAGAAATTGTTGAGAAAGCAGGCTTCTACATCATTCCTGATCATCGCTTGATGGTGCGGAAAAGTTTTCGCTTGCGATGAACCCCACAGATTAATTTTCATTCTACGCCCATCCTCTGTTGACTTTTGCTTTATCTTTCTTAGCTTAGTTTTAGAGTCGGTTTACAATCGACCGTTCATAGCTCTCCAGTGTTGAAGACGGGGGTCTTCTTAACCAATAAGAAGAAGGGCGATATGAAAAAGAGCAAGCGTGTAATCCGCCAAAAAATACTTTCACGGTTGTACGATGTTCTGCAAGACCAGTACGAGATATTCTATTCTCGCGAAACCTTTCTGAGTGGAGAACTTTCCCTCAACGACATTGATGCTCTTCTTGCGTTCAAGAGCGATTCCCATCTCGAAGAATTACGGAATGCTCTCGACCGGCTAGAAGATGGATCATATGGCATTTGTATCAGTTGCAAAGCTCATATCCGTCAGGATGTGTTGGATCGCGAGCCTGTGCAGCGAATTTGCGACCGGTGTGAACAAAAGTTTTTTCACGCCCCATCCTCTGTCCGCTACGCTGCCCACTTGACCACGTAAGAGGAGGGAAAATCGAGTTGGATTTTTCCGCGTAGTTGCCTACCTTTTTACCATTCTGATCATATTCTCATCGATGCCGTTCATTATCGGCTGTGTGGCTCGTATTTCTTGACAATAAAGGAATTTTGTATGAAGCGTGATTTTATTTCGTTTACCTCTTGGAGCAATCAGGAACTTTTGGATATGCTGTTGCTCGCGACCAGAATCAAAAGCGGTACCCTCAAGAATTTTACTCCCCTCGCTCACAAAAGTGCAGCCCTGATATTCGAAAAAGAATCTCTGCGTACCCGTGTCTCATTTGAAGTCGGTATTGCGCAACTCGGCGGACACCCGATTTTTCTTCAGCAGGAAACAATCGGCATCGCGACCCGTGAATCTGTCCACGATGTTGCATCTGTTCTCTCCCGCTATAACGAACTGATCGTCGCACGCACGACAAAGCATCAAACAGTTGTACAGCTTGCTGAAAGCTCGACTGTTCCTGTTATCAACGCGATGACGGACCTTGTCCACCCGTGTCAGGTTCTTGCGGACTTCTTCACTCTTCAGGAACTCGGAAAAAGCTCTGTATCCAGCAAAATAGTTTTTGTGGGAGACGGGAATAATATTGTAAACTCATGGCTTGAGCTTGCGGAAAAACTTCCCATCCACCTTGTCATTTCTTCACCCACAGGATACGAACCTCACCCCGGTGTGATGGAACAGGCGCAGGTCTCGAAGACGAGCCGGATAGAATTCATTCAAGATCCGGCGGTTGCGGTGAAGGATGCCGATGTTATTTACACGGATGTATGGCCGACGGCACGCGATTCAGGACGACGCCAAATAATTTTTAAACAACACCAGGTCAATGCCGCACTTGTGAAACTTGCAAAATCCGACGTGACCATCATGCATCGCTTGCCGGCAAACCGGGGCGAAGAAATTACCCGCGATATTCTTGATGGTAAACAGTCCGTTGTTTTGCAGCAAGCAGAGAACCGGCTGCATATTCAAAAAGGTATAATCGCTTATCTTCTTGGACACCGTCCTTAGCGAGTGTACTGAAATAACTTCATTGACCTTATTAATCTACGTTATCGCGTGAGCCCCGATGGATTCTTTGTCCAATCGGGGCTTTTTCTTCTGGCACGCAGATTGACCTTTCTTTTGTATGGGAATTATTACTTACCAGCGAGGTGCGTATGAAAGGAATTGTTTTCGGTTTGAGTTGTATGTTGGCGGTGTGGAATTTCGTTCCGCAATCTGCAAGCGCACAACCAGTCGGCGTATCATTCAATGTGTTTTATGATGGCCTCAGTCCATACGGTGAATGGGTCTCCGCAGGAAGTGGAGTATATGGTTGGCGACCTGTCCGTGTTGCAGCCGATTGGCGGCCGTATACTGTTGGACGCTGGGCATGGACTGATGACGGATGGTATTGGGTGAGCGGTGAACCGTGGGGATGGGCCGCGTACCACTATGGACGATGGACGTACGATGATTATTATGGGTGGATTTGGATTCCCGGATACGACTGGGCACCGGCGTGGGTGGAATGGCGATATGGCGATGATTGTGTGGGATGGGCTCCCCTTAGTCCGTATGCAGTGTTTAGCGTAAACTGGGGCATACATTATCGCACACGCTGGGACACGCCCTACACATGGTGGTCATTCGTGGATTGTGGAAACATAGCGCACTCCGATATTCACAGATACGTTTATCGAAATGATGACAACACGCGTTTTATCGGAAGAACGCGCACGGGAGGCAGTGTGCGATATCGTGATGGTCGGATTGTGACGCGGGGTCCCGAGCGCGAGTTCATCGAGCGTCGCGGTAATGTCCGGATTGACCAGGTGACGATCCGTGACGTTGACCGGCGACAGGACGACCGCATCGTGCGCGATGGAAACCGTGAGCAAATTGAAGTGTACCGCCCGCGCATTCAGGAGCGCGACAATCGGGTAGAACGGCCGGCGAATGTACGCGAAGAGGGCGGACGCTCTGTTGATCTTGACACGCGAAAGATAGATGTCCGTGCCCGTGAGATCGAGCGTGAAGGAGAATTCCGTACGAGAAATGAAAATGGCCGAAGAGCCGAAGAGCGTGTACAAAGAGAAGAACGCCAACGAGATGCAACAAACGACAACGGCTTGCGCGGAGATGATCGACGGGCTGCACAACGGCAACAGGAAGCAAGACCCGAACGTCAGGCACAACCTGAACGCAGACAAGAAGTAAGAACGCCGGAAAGAAGAATGGAGACGCCGCAACGCCAGCGCGATAGTTCACCCCGGCAATCATCGGGAGGTGAACGAAACGAAGGCGGACGGGAAGGGCGTGGAAGAAGGTAGAAGAAGGCTGCACAATTAAAAACCCGGACGTCGAATTCACGGCGTCCGGGTTTCTTGTTTTAAACGGTCAACTCATTTTTTTGTCGGGAGAGAAGGCAGGAATTCCTTCTTCCTTTTCAGCAATTGTCCGGCTTTCCATTCTTGTATAACGAACCATTGAGGCGAACCCGAAGTCTGAACGTAGTGCCTTCCGTCCTGCCGCCGGTAGATTTTTATCTGCGCGCCCTGCGTTTCAATAATTGCCGTCAGCTTTGGCAATGATGAGATTGTGGAATCGACAAATTCATCAGATTGAAGATTCGAAAGCGCGCCGAGAAATGCAGTCACTGTTGAGTTCACGGTCGAGTCATTGCCGATAACCCAGTTCGCGCTGTCTTTCTTTGTCAGGACAAACGTTGTGTCACCGAATTGAAATTTTACGGAGTTGATGTTGTTTTGATTTGTTTTGAAAATTGTTTTATCCCGCCAATCGTTTGCGCCCTTCATGAAGGTCGCTGTGAGTACGCCTGACACCGAATATACATCGTTCGAGCCTTCCTTGCGGACATACGTTTCAGTATACGAACTGCTTGGTTTTCCGACTCTGAACGATGCGGCAAGATTATTGTTCGTAAAAACCTGCACGAGCGTTGCCGTAGAATCCACCGAATAGATTTCCTGCTTCGCCGGATTAGATGAAGCAAGATTCGTAACACTCAACTCTTTTCCTTTGCCAACGGCCGCTGTAACAGCGCTTTCGTCTGCCGGGTATCGTGTGGGAGAAATGATCATCCATTTCCCTCCCTGTCGTTCCAAAATTACTGTTTCCGACATCGAACGGATTTCCAATTTATCTACTGCGGCAGAATCATATTTCACCAGCGGCTCGCCTGTTGAATCCGATACACTTCGCTCGCCCGGTTGACGCGACACGAAATAGACCGCAAGCGCGAGAATGGCGACAACACTTATTAAAATTATTGAGCTGCGTTTCATGTGAGTTCTCTAATTATGCAGTTTCCAAGGCTTTTCGTTTTGCTTTTCGCATTCTCCATCGCACGATCCCGAAGCCAACAACAAGCAGCGCGGGGAGAAGCATGTTTCCAAACTTGTACGCCTTCTTTGTTCCATCGGACACTTGCTCAAGCGGAGGCAGCGACACATCTTTTGATCGGATTGAAATCAATCCGGCATCGTCCACAAGATAATCCACCATATTTGCAAAGAAGGTCAGATTATCGCGCCCGCCCATAAATTGATCTTTTGCAAAATCACCATCACCAACCAGAATGATCCGCGTCTCTGGACTTTGGTCCGTCGTTGCAAGGATTGATCCCATGGGGTTTGCAGCACTATCCGTTGGAACAGGCTTGCCCGCATAGAAACTTTTGAATCGTCCGCTGACCACCGCAGCAAGAGGGATATGCTGCTCGTTAAACATTTCGCGTGTATACTTCGCCATCGGATCGAAAAAGAAAACCTGTGTTTGTCGTCCGCTTTGTTTCGAGGAATAAAGAAGTATTTCTCCCTTCAATCCCTTCGATGCAAGATTGGTTGTGTCGATCGAGCTCACAAAATACATCACGATACTCTGCAGGCTCTTCACAATCATGTTCTCTTTGTTGACGGTGTTGACAACAGGAATGAAGGGGAATTGAACCTGGCTCTGAATGGAGTAACCACCCTCCTGCTGGACGATACTGATGGGGGCACATTGTGCGTCGCGGATCAGATCGGGGTTGATACGAAGGCCGTAATTCTCCAGCATGTCCTCAAGTTTCAAATCAACAACACGCCCGAAACGCTGCTGCAGGTCCGCATCGACTTTATTCAACAGAAATGCGACCTTGCCACCGTTCATAATGTACTGGTCGAGCAGATACTTCACGTGCTCGGAGAATTCGTTCTTCGGCCCCATTACAATCAAAGCGGCAATATCCGGCCCCAGAGGCTGACCCTTGCTGATGTCGACTGTCTGGACGTTGTACTGCTTGCTGAGTAACTGTTGAGCCCGTTGAAGTTCCTGCAGCACTGGCTCGCCCTGTCCGGCAAGGAATGCAATCTTCTTCTGGTCTCTGCTTGTCAAACGTTTTATTGTGCTGCTAAGATCGTATTCAAGCGTTGATGTATTTTGTATAACCGGCAGAACCTCCTTCTTGTCTTCATAGAGCAACACGAGCCCCATGTACGCCTTCTTCACCTGCATCTGCTCGTTGTCGATTACCTGCACCTGAACGGGTTGAATGCCTTGCTGCTGTGCTTCCTGCTCTCCTTTTTCTCCTGTCGGATCGATGAATTCGAATTGGAGATTGCCCTTCGAATATGCTTTGTACTCGTTGAGCTGATCGAGCACCGAGCGGCGGATGTTGTTATACGGGGCGGGCAGTTCTTCGGTGAAGTATGCCTTGACGGTCAGTTTATCATCGAGATTCTTGACAAGATTCTTGCTTGCATCGGAAAGGGTGAAGAGGTTGTTCTTCGTCAGGTCGAGCCGGCCGAACAAACGGACTGAAACGATGTTCAGGAGAATGAGAATGACGGCAACGATGCCGACCCGTGTGAGTGTTTGAGTTTTTAGATTTTTGTTTGCCATACGATGATTACCACTTTCTTCGTTCGAGTGAAACAGTTGCGAGCGTCAGAGAAAAGCCGAGAAGCGAGAAGAAGTAAATGATGTTCCGTGAATCTATCACTCCGCGTACAATGCTGGAATAATGGAAATCCACTCCAAGAAATTCAATCGTCGATGCCATGAACGAAGGCATGTAGGGGAGCACTTTATCCAGCATGAAGAACACAAAACAGAAAATGAATCCAAGGATGAATGCGACAATCTGGTTTTCCGTAAGACTTGAGGCGAGCACCCCAAGCGCAATGAACACGCCGCCCATCAGCATCAGTCCGATATAACCGCTGATGATTGCCCCGATATCGACCGTGCCAAGCACTGCCATCGTGATGACATAGAAAAGAGTGGGAAGCAGCGCCGCTCCGAGAACACACCACGCCGCCAGGAATTTTCCAAGAATGATCTCGACATCCTTGACAGGTTTTGTGGTGAGGAGTTCGATTGTTCCGGACTTTCGTTCCTCAGCAAGGAGACGCATAGTGATTGCCGGAGCGATGACGAGAAAGAGAATCTTGGCAAGCGGCGAATCGAATACGATATACAGGGAAGCGACATTGTTCAGAAACAAATTATTGGCAAAGAACCAACCGAGAATCGCCAGAAAGACAACAATGACGACATAGGCAACAAGCGAGTTGAAGTAACTGCGCAGCTCGCGTTTGAATATCGGAAAAATGTTTGGAAATGAATTCATGGGTTTTAGATGTAGTTAAACAAATCAGTGTGGTGTCGGACCGGGCGAATGCTTCAGCTTGTTGTGAGTTTATGAAATACTTCTTCCAGTGTTGTGGCTTTTCTTTGCATCTCCAGAATTATCCAACCTTCTGCGACTGCCATACGGAATGCGGATTCGCGCACGTCAACCCCTTTCTCAACATGCAGTTCGAATCGGGCCGCGCCGTTTTGCTGGCCCAGCAATTCTACACTCCCAACGCCCGGCAGACTGCGAAGTCTGGGGGCAATGTGTACAAGTGGATCGGTTGACCCTGTCTGCAACTCAAGCGTCAGAGATTCTGAGCCGCGAAAATCTGCGCGAAGCTTTTCCGGAGTTCCGTCAGCAACAATCTTTCCATCATTTATAATAAGCACACGGTCGCATGTTGCCTGGACTTCGCTCAAAATGTGTGTCGAAAGGATTACGGTCTTTGCCCGCCCGAGCTGCTTGATCAGATTGCGGATCTCAACGATTTGGTTTGGATCGAGTCCGCTGGTCGGCTCATCAAGTATCAGCACATCCGGCTCGTGGATCATGGCTTGTGCGAGTCCGACCCGCTGCCTGTAGCCTTTCGATAACTCGCCAATGTCTTTGTGTCGCACGTCTTCCAAACCACACACATGCACCATCTCGCGAATGCGGTGGGCAATCTGTGCACGCTTCATTCCGTGCAACTGCGCCGCGTACTCGAGATATTCAATCACATTCATTTCGTGGTACAACGGATTATTTTCCGGCAGGTAACCGATCTTCCTGCGCACGTCGAGGGAATTGTCTACTGTGCTCAGGCCATCCACTTCCACCGTACCGGAGGTTTGGGGCATGTAACAGGTAATGATTTTCATCGTCGTTGTTTTGCCGGCGCCGTTCGGACCGAGGAAGCCCAGAATCTCTCCTGACTTTACGTCGAATGAGATGGAGTCGACGGCTTTTTGGTCGCCATAATTTTTGGTGAGATCGCGTACTGTTATTGCCATGGTATTCTTAAATGGTTTGAAAATAATTCGGAATGATTTCGCCTGTTATAAACAACGTATCGTAGTAGGTTGTTGAAGTAGAAAAAATCTACATAGTCGCGGAAAAAAAATCAAGTAGGATGAATGACAATTAAGCGAAGATTTCCATGCCAAATGCGATAAAATAAGATAGCCGGAGAGGAAGACTCCGGCTATTTGAACCCGATAAACTACTTTGGACAACTAACCATCCAATTGTATTCCAAGCTTATTAAGAGCATTCCCTTAAACAAAAATCGTTCAGAGTATGCAACCGAAAGCCCCGTCCGGAGGCAACCTGATCTGAGTTGCTTCAAACCCGCGGCCGCTTCTTGTGCCATTGTGTTACAGATTGAAACACGTGAGCAACCTCCAAAACCCTGGCGTCTGCAAACGGAGCGCCGATGATTTTCAATCCGATGGGAAGATTCCTCTTGTTGAATCCGCACGGCACAGAAACAGCCGGGAGCCCGACAAGATTTTCGGCGGCTTCTATTGTGTTGCCGCCGCCGAAGATCGCATCCATATCCGCATCGATTGGCGGGGCACATTGGAGCGTGCTTGAGCCGAGAATAATGTCGTGCGATTCGAACATCTTGGCCACATCCTGTACAATTTGTGTACGGATTCGTTGGCACCGCAGGTAATCCACGGCAGAAATAAGCTGCGCACCCAACAACTCCCCTCGCCGGTCCGGATCGATGATGCCCGATATTTTTCCGGCATGCACGAGCGGCTCAAACGCCGAGGCTTCCTCCGAGGAAATAATTGTCGCCGCAACCGTTTCATGCGGATACTCCGGCAAATGAATTTCTTCAGGTTGAAATCCGAGGCTCTTGAACATTTCAATTGCTTGCGCAAAGGCGGCTGCAACATCCGGCTCTCCCCACTTTCCGTAATCTTCTTTGATATATCCGACGCGAAGGCCTGCTATATTCTCCCTCGCTTTGTTCACCGACATCTTGAACGGCGACTGTCTGCTCATTGCATCAGCTTCGTCTTCTCCATGAAGGATTGAGAAAACGGTGGCTGCATCGCCCGCGTTACGCGCAAGAACTCCGACCTTATCCATCGTCCACGACAGCGCCATCGCGCCGGCGCGGCTTATGCGTCCGAATGTGGGCCGCAAACCTGTAACGCCGCAAAATGATGCAGGCGTCATGATCGATCCCCACGTTTCCGTGCCAAGGGCAAATGTGCAGAGTCCGGCGGCAACAGCCGCTCCCGATCCGCTTGATGAGCCGCCGGACCAGCGAGTCGTATCCCACGGTGTCCTGCACGCGCCGGTTGCAGTCGCGGTCGGCGGGCCTCCGGCAATCTCACTCATCGCTGCTTTGCCGAGAAGTATGGCTCCTGCTTCACGCAATTTTCTGATTACTGCAGCGTCTTCATCAATCATCTGTTGTGCATATGGCCGTGCGCCCCATGTCGTCGGGTAGTCTTTTACCGCGAACAAATCCTTCGCAGCATACGGAATTCCATGCAACGGCCCGCGGTACAATCCGGATTCAATTTCGTTTTCTGCCTGGTGCGCCTGTTGCAATGCGAGTTCAGTCGTTACTGTAGCGAATGCGTTCAGGCGGGGAGAAATCTTTTCGATTCGACTGAGATATTCTTCTGTCAGCTTTACCGGAGAAAGTTTCTTTCGCTTGATCAGCTTTGAAAGTTCAGAGATGGGGGAGTAGAGAATCTCTTCTGCAATCATGGGGTTTATGGGGTTGATGAATGGGTGCGGATTTGAACTTACTTCGCTTTTGTTTCACTCTTCAGATGGGGGCTTGCAAAGATGAACGACGGAGCAAGACTGTACAGCAATTCCTTCTCGCGCAACGCCGACATGTTGCCTTCGTGGGTCTTAAGAAACTTCAGCGCAAGTTTCTTCTCTTCGGAAGTAAGCTTGTATCCCGCAATCGAATCGGGCACTGCCACTTCGGTTTTCGGAGTCTCCTGTGCGAATGAAGGAAGGTGAACAAGCGGTACTGCCCCGGCAATGAGAAGTCGTTTGCCAAATGTCCGGCGTGAAAGTTTGTTCATGGATTTCTATGATGATAAGGGGACTTACTTTGTATTCTGCTGGTGCGTTACGTTGAAGAACGAGTCGGCGATATCCAGAAACATTTTCGAGTCGACTTGAGGCATCGGATGCCGCGTGTTGGGAAAAATGTTGAGCATGCCATATGGAAGTGTATCCGCCAACTGTTCTGCTTCGCTTCGCGGAATCATCTCATCCGAATCGCCAACCGAAACGAGAACGGGAAAATTGGCAAGCTTCAACGCGCCGGTGGTTAATCCTTCGACCGGCATTGTCCGAATAAAGGCCTTTGCCTGCTGCAGCAAATGTTTCCATCCATCTTCACCATTTGCGTGGGAGTGATCGTGCAGCAGTTGTTCCGCCCACACCGGGACCTTCTGAAGTATCCTCTCGTGATCGAATTCCTTTATCGTCGCATCAACATTTTCCGGTGTCCAATACACTTTTGTCCCGTGGAGGAGCAGCGCTTCGACTGTGCCCGGATGTTGGATGCCGAATGCAAGCGCAACATATCCGCCCAGACTGTACCCGCAAATCCGCGCCGATTCGATTTGCAACGATTCATATAACGCGAACAAGTCGGCTACGAATGTATGCAAATGCAGTTGGCCCGACGGATTGTCCGTGCGGCCATGGCCACGCAAATCAACCGCAATGACGTGAAAGTGTTCTGCAAAGTGGGGAATGAAACGATGCCACTGACTCTCGATCGTGCCGAGAAGCCCCGGCAACAGTATCAGCGTTTCGCCGGTGCCGTGTTCTTCATAATAGAGTGCAGAATCTCTGGAGCGGATGAATGACATTCAGATGGTGAGGATGTGTGGTTGATATGACCAAAAAATTATTTCGAAAGGACAAGCTTTCTCGTCTGAACGAATTGTGCGTTCTTCAGAGTATAAAAATATACTCCCCCGGAAATATTTTTTGCATCATATTCAATTTCGTACGAACCCGGCTGCATAGCCCGATTGATGAGTGTAACGACTTCGCGGCCCACGACATCAAACAACTTGAGAGAAACCATTCCCGGCTGTGCGATCCGAAAACCAATATGCGTTGAGGGATTAAATGGATTCGGATAATTCTGCAACAACGCAAACTCAATCGGATTGTTTTCACCGACGCCCGTTGGCGATTCAATCTCAATCCATTCGGAGAATGTCACTGTTCCATCAAGATCCATTTGTCGAAGGCGATAGGACCAAAGACCCGGCCCCGGATTGCAATCTGAAAATAAATAATTGTGCGGTTCGTTGGTTGTTCCATGTCCGGGAACGAAACTGTTTGGTAGTGTAGTGATCGTAACACGGTTCTGCGAACGCTGCAAGTCGAAACCGTAATTATGTATTTCACTTATCGTTCCCCAGCGAAGCGCAACACAATTTGACTCAACTCTGCCGTTGAAATAACTCAGTTGAATCGGTAGAGGAATGTCATTCATCGCAGCTAACGTGTTGATGATTCCCCAACCATAAAGATTGTCGGGGGTTGATGAGCGGCTTGCAGTACTGCGTAGGGCATTCATGATTTCAACCGGTGTTGCGTTTGGCCGCGTCTGCACGATCAATGCCACCGCTCCCGCCGTAAGGGGACAGGAAAACGAAGTCCCGTTTCCCGAGGTATAGCCCGTCGTAGATGTTGAACTGGCAAACACAGTTGCTTCTCCGCGAGCCATTACATCCGGTTTGATGAGAGGGGGGGTGCTGGTTGTTGGTCCCACCGAGCTGAAGCTGCTGCGAACACCCGTCGAACTTACAGAACCGACCGTCAAAACACTGTCTCCATCTGCGGGGGCGTTGAGTGTGTTGTGCTGTATGTTCAGTCCGTTGTTCCCGGCGGAATTTACTACCATGATTCCCCTTGCCACGGCGGCGTCGGCAGCTTTTGTAATCAGGGTTGTATTGCCGTTCATATCCTGCCACGTCCAGCTTATGCCGGGCGGGTCATAATCCAAATAGCCGAGTGATGAACTGACCACATCAACCCCGATGCTGTCCGCCCATTCGATCGCCGCGACCCAGTTGTCTTCTTCGATTGGTCTTTCGCTGCTGTCATTTTCTGTTCGCGCAAGAAGAAAGGTTGCGCCGTAGGCTGGGCCGATGAGACTTCCGGATTTGAATCCGCCGATTGTGGAGAGTGTGTTTACTCCATGTGAGCCGAACGAGACGCTTGGATTGTTCGGCACGACACTAACTTTATGATCCACAAAATCATACGTTGCGTGAATTATCATTGAGGAGAAGGCTTCATGTGTCAGCAATCTGAATCCATTATCAAACACACCCACAAACACCCCGCTGCCGTTATATCCCACATCGTGAACGGCGGGAACGTTTATTTGATTGACCTGGTCGTACGAAGGACCGTAGTCGAGTGAATACACTCCCGCAGGCTGATGTGTTTCAGGATTGGCCAAGGCGATTGGAGTGCGGGCTTCTTCAGATCGATTTCTTCTGAAACGTGCCATGAGGTCTATTGAATTTACAAACGGAAGCTGTTCAACCTCCGCGAGCTGCTGATGTGTTGCCACGACACTCACTGCATTAAACCACTTGGATTGATTGCGAACCCGGAGCACCAGAGACGCAATTTGATGTATGTAAGTTGATGAAACAGGAATGTCGGAGTAATCAACAAGTGCCTGGGGTGGACGAACCTTGCTTCTCCGCTGCAATGATCGTTTGGAAACGAGAGAAGACAACGACTGCTGAGGTGCGGGTTTGTCGGTTAGATAAATCCACACATACACAGGTGTGTCGGTGCCGGCACGTTGGAGTTCGGCAGACAGTCGAGCAGAGAACTTCTCTGCAGAGATTGTTTGAGAAGTCAATAAAAAGACGGCGATAAAAACAAATGTCAGGCGCAACATTACTCATTCCTCGATTCTCTGCGGGAAATATGCGACAGGCTGGAATAAGATACAAGCTGTTTGCCGATGCCTCTCTAATTTCTTACTTTGCAGACGAGTTATTACACAACAAGAAAGCCGACATGCCGATTCAAATGAGCAAACAAATGATTGTGGTTGGCGACCGGGTTCTGCTTGAGTTGGAAACGGGACAGGATAAAACCAAAGCCGGGCTGTATCTTCCCGAGACGGTGAGGGAGAAAGACAAGGTTGCCACGGGGCGAGTAGTCAAAGTCGGTCTGGGTTTTCCTGTTCCGAATCCGAACTACACAGAAGATGAGCCATGGACAAAGCCTAAAGATCCTGCCCGCTATATTCCCTTGCAGGTGAAGGAAAATGATTACGCATTGTTCCTGCGCGACCAGGCGATCGAAATCGAATTTGAACAAAAGAAATACCTGGTCGTTCCTCAAACTGCAATTCTGATGTTAGTGAGAGATGAACTTAATGAAGTGATAGGTTGATTCGTACACACATCGATTTTTTAAAAGGAGATAAAATGCGGTTACCATTTTTAATAATTGCATGCATGTTGATTGTCGTGACAGTGTATTCTCAACATGCATGCAATTATTAAAAATGGTAACCGCATTTTATCTCCTTTTAAAAAATCGAT
>JBKJJX010000238.1:0-7209 GCA_046597825.1 Bacteroidota bacterium
ACTGCTGGGTTTCCCTGTTACACGTTGTGCGGCTGCGAGTGTCTCCGCGTGCTGCTCAAGACGCTCCACACTGAATATTTCGCTCCGGATCGGTTCGTCGGTATCCTGTGGAAAAGAGCGCCAAAACATTAGCGATTTAAGAATTGGGGGGCGGTTCAACTATTCTTCTCCATACGACGTCGGAAATTTCATAATTCCTATCTGTTGAGAGAACAAATATTTTCTTGAAGTTGTTCTGGCAGGAAGTAAAAGAATGGTTGATTTGTCTCTCGCCAGCCCCTGTCAACACACGAGCACGCCGTGAAGGGCGTGCTCGCATGTAAGAGATGCATGATATAAAAATGAAATTACGTCAGCGATTTTTTGCTGCCTACGGCAAGCATAACTCCTCCCACCACCATGACTACTATCCCGACTACCGGCGACCAGTGTGCGCTATGCTCTTTGTCCGCATTTATTTCAACCGAACCGAGATCAACAACCTTCTCTTTCGTAACATAGTAAAATCCGGTATACAATGTCATTATCAGTCCAATTCCGAGAACGACCAGGCCTGCGGTTTTCATCTTCTCTCCTAATAATTTGATTGATGGTTTTTGGATTCACCAGCACAACTTGTTATCTCGTCGATTTTGCTTCTGCCTTGGCATTGTGGACTTTCTCGCCGCCGGCATCAACCAGGTCAGCGGCTTTTTCTATTATTGAGTCAAACTGCTCCGACACGTTATCGACGTACTCATTGAATTGTTCCTTGAGCCCGTCGACGTAGTCATTACCTTTTTTTGAAATTCTCCTTCGGGTCACTGTTCCTTTTGCCGGAGCGAAGAGGATCCCTGCAATGGCACCTACTGCAATTCCTGCCAATGCACCGAGTAAAATATTTCCCGTCTTCATGATGTTTTTCCTTTTGCTAAATGTGCGTGTATGTTATGGGTAATTTCTCTTTTGTGCTCAGGGACCTTTTCGCCCACTGATGACATTGAAGATTACGACTACAATGGCGACAACCAGAAGCACATGGATGAATCCGCCCATCGTGTACGAACTGACAAGGCCAAGAAGCCAGAGCACAACAAGAACAACAGCAATTGTGTAAAGCATAAGAGTTATCCCTTCAGGATGGTTGTATTTGAGCAATTTGCACTGTGCAAATACTCATTCCTCCATGAACAGTTCCGCCCTCTCATGGAGAGCGGAACGTTCAGAAGTACAACATTATTTCAGAACACGGAATTCGATGCGCCGGTTGTTTGCACGGCCGTCTTCAGTGTTATTATCATCGATCGGTTCTGTCTCACCTTTACCCGCTACCGTCATGCGCCGGGCGGAGACGCCTTTCTTGACCATCCAGTTTTTCACTGATTGTGCACGGCGAAGCGATAGTTTTTGATTATAGGCATTCGAACCAACCGCATCGGTATGGCCGACAATCAGAACCTTTATGTCCGGCTGAGCAACAAGCGCATCATACGCCTGTTCGAGAATCTTTTCAGAATCCTTCGTCAGCGTTGCCTTGTTGAACTCGAAATTAACGCCTCGCAGTATAGTCGTCTTGCCTCTCTCCAGAATGATAGTATTAGTCTTTTGTAACACATCATCCTTCGGATCGAGAGGATTTAGCCCACGTTTAATTTCCTCGCCGTCCGCCATCCCGCCGCCATCCGTATCGGATTTTGTCGGGTCGGTCTTGTATTTGCGTACTTCGTCGCTGTCGGAAAGACCGTCACCGTCTGTATCTGCTTTGGATGGATCAGTCCGGTATGTGGTTACTTCATCGTAATCCGAAAGCCCGTCTCCATCCGTGTCAACCTTCGTCGGATCACTCTTATATTTCTTCACTTCATCGCCATCCGTTAAGCCGTCGCCGTCGGTGTCGGTCTTCAGCGGATCGGTTTTGTACTGGTTCACTTCTTCGCCGTCCATCAGGCCATCGCCGTCCGTATCGCCCTTTGCCGGATCGGTACGGTACCTGTTTACTTCGTCTCCATCGGACAGTCCGTCGCCATCGCTGTCGGCTTTCAGCGGACTTGTCTTGTACTGCTTCACTTCTTCACCATCTTTTAAACCGTCGCCATCGGTATCCGGGTTGTCAGGATTAGTCCCGATGGTAGCTTCTTCGCCATTCGTGAGACCGTCGTTATCGTCATCGTCGTACTCGCTTCTACCGAGATAGAAGTTCAAGCCGGCTTTTGCTGTCGCGTATCCTCCGATTTTTCCCTTCTTAACCGCATCGGGATAATCATCAGTTGCCCGGTACCCGCCGTCAAGAACAATTGCCGTTTTCTTTCCGGCAAAGATTTCAAGGCCTACACCAACCGGCACGAGAATCGATGTTTGGAACCTGCTGTCAGGAACATAGACGCTTCCGCCAGTCAATCTCTTGTAAATCATCGCACCGAAACCTGCATAGAAATAGGGATTGACCGCTTTACCCGGGGCAAAATGAATCCATCCGACAAATGCCGCGGGAATTGCGTGCAGCTTCAGGTAATCGAATTGCCCAAGCGGAACAGGGGGTGTGTTCTTTGACTTTAGTTCTTCATACCCCGCGAGAAGTCCTGCGGAGAATGCGCGGGTGATGCCATACCGCAACACCATTTCACCTCCCGGCCCTACCGCCCGTTTATTGTAATCGTTAAACCACATGTTGGCACCGCCGTGAAATCCCAGCGCCCAACGGCCCTTTGTCTCTTGGGCTGTCCCCGGACGTAGTGTCAACAGCAGCAACGCCAGAAGATAAAACGGAAACCGAAACTTGTGCATGATGATTATCCCTTCATGAATGTGAATGAAAATTACCTTGTTATTACTAAGCCATCTCTGAGTTAGATAGTTCCAGACAGGCAGAGATTTTGCCCGGCTGAGTAGTTGCTATTTCTTTTGCAAGTCCGTCACGTCCGACAAGGATTTTTCAATCATCTCCAGTTCATGCGTGAATTCTTTTTTGAATTCATCCCACTTCTCTGTTCCTTCGTCTTTATATCCTGCCAGTTTGTTTTTGAGATTCTCGTTTCGCTGCTCGACAATTTCAATTTCCTTGTCGAATCGAAGTTTTGTTTTTCCGCGAGCCTTCACCATCTTGTTTTTGAGTTCATTGATGCGGTACTCGTTGTCCCGCAGTTTTGCTTCGTTGTCGAACTGGAACGTATGCCATTCATCTTTGTATTCGGTTTGCGCGTCCTTGATGGCTTCTTTGATTTCTTTCTTCGCTTCATGCAAATCCTGTTCGGCGCTTTCCATTCTCTTCTCGGGCGTGCTTTCGCATCCCGTGTAAATATTTACACAGATGAAGGCAGCTGCAGTCAGCACAAGTATTTGCTTCGTCAACATTTCCTCACACGATCCTGATAATTCCTTAACACCGAACCCGGAAAAAAATCACCTTTATCCTCTTTTGTATTTGAAGGTTTAACCAATCAGAACCCCACGATATCGGCAATGCCACTGCGCAACGAAAACCAAACTACTTTGAAAAATGGATCATCCGGCTTCTTCACGTACACTACTTTCCCGATTTTGGGTGGATCGGATGATTCCTCGACAAAATTATTCTTTCTCAACTTCAGAAAATTGGCAAGGAACGATGTTATCCTGTCAATTATTCCATTCTCGGACAGTGTCTTCTCGTCCAATTTCGCAACCGTCAGGTCTTTGTAGATTGCATGCACGCTTCCCTGTGCGCGTCCGCGGGCGATGCGGATATCAAACGATCCTTCGTTAAGGTATCCCGATTTGATCCGCATTTTTTCGGCGATAACAAGAAACGGATTGAGCGCCTCGACATTCATTGACCGCACCGAGCCCGAATATTGAACGGCAAAATCGGGTCCGGCGAGCGGCAACGTCATCTGGATGTTCATCTTTCCTTCTTTCATGAAGAGCCCTTCCGCACGGATGGTGATTGTGCCGCGATTGGAAATGCCCTTCATGGTAATTCCTACATCATCGAGCCGGATCACCGCGGGTTTTCCATTTGCTGTAAATTGTTCACCGTACAACACCTGTGCATTGGTGATATTGACGTTGTCAAACTGGATCGGAACTTTGATCGAAGCTGCAAATTCATTCGGCATGCGTGGAGGGGACACATCCTTTTCCGATGGCTTCTCCTTATTGATGAGAACATCCAGCGTTGGTTTGTGTATTTCAACTTCTCGGGCAGCGTATTGTTTTCCCTCTATCATCGCAAGTATATGATAACCGCTGATGGCAATTTGAGGAGTTGTAAACCGAAATCGTGTCCTACGGAATTTGCTGGAGCCGAAGAATTCCGGATCGTTCACCAACGGGCGAAGGTCCACTGAGTCAAGAGACAGCGCAGAATCAGGCACGGAAATTTTCAAACGAGTTCCTGTTAATTCATAATGTGTTTTCGGAAAATTAAACACGAGGTCGTTGGCAACACCGTTCGCACGTATAAAGGGGGAGACCCGCGTCGTATCATTTCCCTGCAAGAGTCTGAGACAATCTACATTACTCAAATTGGCGGACGCGACAGCGCAAGAGAAGCTTGAATCGTTCACTCCATCCCACAAGGGATGATACTCCACACGGTCGGCAATGATCGTAGAATCCGAAACAGAAATTTTGAGGTTGTTGCATCGAAGCTCATAATGCCACTGCGGAAACCGGAGGACAATGTCGTCTCCGTTTATCTTCGTCTGGGCGAGATAGGAATAATAGGCTGTGTCCGAGCTGTTGAGTATTTTCAGCCACTTCACGTCACTGATTGCTGCAGATGCAGCGGTACTGGAGAAACTTGAGTCCTTCGACGAGAGGCTGAGGGAGGTGAAAACGACTTTGTTTTGCCAGACGCTGTAATGAATACTTCCCAAATTCAGAGTGTACGCCGGGTATTCTGCGGCAAGCATTTTTTCGATTTTATCTTTTGCAAAATGATTTACGAAGTAATCAGGAAAGAGCAGAAATGCCGATACGACGACAACGCCAGATCCAACGACGATGAGAACTACAAGCCCCGTAATCTTAAGAATATGTTTGATCTGACGACTATTGTTCAACTTTTTTCTTTTTTATGCTGTGTTGGTTCGTTGTTGTTGGCGTTTTGTCCTATACGCTCTCCATTGCTGTTTCAATCGTTCAACACTCAGTTTGTCTCCGTAATCATGCACGATGCGAATCCACCGCTCCACCTGTTTCTCACTCCATGATGTTTCATCTTCCGGGAGCCCTTCGGAGCGGCTAGCCAGCGAAGATGTGTTTCGTCGAGACTGCACATATGTTATCCAAGTGTGGCCTGTTTATGGTACACACTCGCTCCCACATCGACAATCAAGAATTGCATGTATACGGTTGGGGCTGAAAACTACAGAGAAGCATCTACGCAAAAGTCTGTATTGCGCCAGAAGGAGATTGAGGAAAGAAGGGCTTAGCGAGGGTTATTACGGTTGGGTTTAATCGGCGAGGGATTTGTAGGCTTCAATCGTAAGAAAATCTTCGAAGGTTTTCCGGGAAACGATGAAATCAAAGAGCTTCCGTGAAAGCTCGAATCTGCCCGCAGCGAATAATTCAGCTCCAATCGACATCCGGATTTTTTCTGTTTCCTCATCCGCGAATTGTCGATAAAGATCCTGCGTGATTGGTCTTCCGTCTGCAAGTGCTGCGTTTTCGTGATGAAGCCATTGCCAGACTTGTGAACGTGAAATCTCCGCAGTTGCTGCATCTTCCATCAAATTAAAAATTCCCACTGCACCAACTCCGCGCAACCACGACTCGGTATATTGCAAACCGACGCTGATATTATTCCGCATCCCGGCCTCGGTGATTTGAGCGTTGGGGACGGTAAAATTCAGCAAGTCCTTTGCCGCGACATGTACATCCTCGCGCATCTTGTGCTTTTGATGTGGTGCATTGCCAAGGATGCTATCGAACGGTTTGCGGGCAATCGGAACAAGATCGGGATGGGCAACCCACGTGCCGTCGAAACCGTCGGCTGATTCCCGGACTTTATCTTCTGTGACTTTCGCAAGGGCGATTTCGTTGACCTTCGCATCTTTTCTGCTGGGAATGAATGCTGCCATTCCTCCAATGGCGTGCGCACCGCGTTTATGACACGTCTTCACCAGCAGCTCGGTGTACGCCCGCATAAACGGAACAGTCATTGTCAGTTGCGAACGGTCGGGTAAAATGAAATCAGGTTTGGTGCGGAATTTCTTAATTACGCTGAACATATAGTCCCACCGTCCGGCATTCAACCCGACAATATGCTCGCGCAATCCGTACAAGATTTCTTCCATCTCAAAGGCAGCAAGAATCGTCTCGATAAGAACAGTGACTTTGATCGATCCTCTTGGAATGCCGAGAGTATCCTGCGCCATTTCAAAAACGTTGTTCCATAATCTCGCCTCGAGATGGCTTTCCAGTTTTGGCAGATAGAAGTACGGAGCTGTGCCACGTTCGAGCAACGGGCGGGCCTGATGAAAGAAATACAGCCCGAAATCGAACAACGATGCTGAGATTGGTTCTCCATCTACAAGAACATGCTTCTCATTCAGGTGCCAGCCTCGAGGCCGGATAAGCAGCGTTGCGACTTCATTGTTCAGCTTGTATTTTTTCCCGTCAGGATTTTCAAATGTGATTGTCCGATTGATGGCGTCGCGTAGATTGCGATGTCCTTCCATCAGGTTCGTCCAGGTCGGGGAGTTTGCGTCTTCAAAATCCGCCATGAAGACATTCGCTCCGGAATTGAGAGCATTGATCATCATCTTGCGCTCAACCGGTCCGGTAATTTCCACGCGGCGGCTCTGAAGATCGTCCGGAATGTTCCCCACACGCCATGAAGAGTCTTCCCGGATGCGCCGCGTCGACTGAAGGAAGTCCGGCATTTCGCCTGAGTCAATTCGTCGCTGACGTTCGGCACGCGCAGTGAGAAGTTGCTTACGTGTAGCGTTGAAACGCCGGTGCAGCTCACCAACAAATGCCAGCGCCTCCTGCGTGAGGATATCCGGATAGTCGGAAGAGGACACTCCAACAATTTCAATCTGATCCATCGATTTGGCACTTTCGAGCATGTGTGTTCTCTAAAACTGTGCTTTTTCTGTCGAGCCCGCAAGTGCTGTCGTCGAAGACAATCCGCCCGAAACTGTCTGCGTAACCAAATCGAAATATCCCGTCCCGACTTCGCGCTGATGTTTGGTTGCAGTGTAGCCCTTCGCTTCGTCCGCAAATTCTGCTTGTTGAAGTTCAGAG
>JBKJJX010000289.1:0-5832 GCA_046597825.1 Bacteroidota bacterium
GACCGCTTCGCATTGCGACAACAGAATCCATCACTCCCCAACCTGAACGCGCCACAACCCAATCGTTGTCAAAGCGAACATCGTAGAGTTCGGGTCCGGGTGTTTTCTCTTTCACAGCAGGATCATACCAGACGAACGGATAATGGCTCCGGATTTCACCCACAGAGAGCGCCACATATTGCGCGATCGGATCTTTGTACTCGCGTGCAGTCCACGCAGCAACCGAAACATCGCCCATATACCACGCGTCGCCAAAGTTCACGCAATCTTCGGGATGCCCGATGGCTGGCATAGCCATGCGAAGAGCAAAGCGTGTGGTTCCCGGAAAATTGATGAGGTTCCGTTCATTCACGCCGGTCGTGCGGCGAATCGCTTCAACGCAAATCGTAAGGTGTTGCGCCGTGTATCCCCAATACGCAACGCCTTCTTCGTAACTCCCATCCGCTCCGAACATCGTGGAGAATGCCTTCGCACTTTGCAACGCCATATCCACCCAGCGTTTCGCCTGCGGATGTTTATCGTAGAGCAAACAGCCGGCAACCGCGAGACCTGCAATGGGAATGACTTTGAGATTTGTTGAATTCAGAATAAGCGGCCAGCGTTTCACATCGACCTTGAATGGATAGTCATCATCAGGGTCGAAACTCCAGCTGCGAACGCGGTCAGGATGCATCATGCCAAACAACGTGCGGTAACAGGCTGCGGCACCCTTTTCACCAATCTGCTTTTCCATTTCCGTTTTGGTCGCAACGCTCAACTCATGATCGAGCCATTCCCGTGCATATGACATTGCAATCGATGCTTCTGATGCACGCTGCAAAGCGATTGTATATTGTCCCGCCTCCAGAAAATAATCCCATCGTTCGTACTCAAGAATTTTATCAATGGCAACGCGGGCAACGTCGAGATGTTCTTTGTCGTGCGTGAGTTTGTAGACGAACGCAGATCGCTCCAGGATTTGGCGAACGCGCAGCATGTCTTTGGAGTGGTTGTTCAGCTTCACTTCATCTTTCAGGAATTTCGAATCAGACTTCAGGTCGGCGTCCTTCATAGACTTCCAATACGTGGCGAACCGCGGGTGCTGAATAGTCTTCAAGATCCGTGGAATCTCGGAGTCGTCGAACAATAAGCTCCTTCTGCCTTTTGATTTTTCATCGGAAGGAAAAGCCGTTGCAGCGCTTACCGCGCCTCCATAGAGACCGACTGCAGCAAGGGCGCTGTTCTGCAAGAATTCGCGACGAGATTGATCCATACTTCCTCCTGAACAAATATTTTCAGATCATTTCAAATTGTTGTTGGAGATGAATGCGGACAATGCATCATCTCCTTCCAGCACTCCCATCTGAACAAAGAACCGTCTCTCCTCGCCCGGTTCGATAAACTGCAACGTGCCGGCAGCGCGTTCTTTCGCTCTGCCTCCAACGCCGCAGTTCGCAGGCTCCATTCCGACAACATATGTACCCACACCCATCATCTTCCACTCCGTATATCGTGGAAGTTCTTTTTGTCTGAATCTGACCGACAACCCAATCTGTTTCACAGGGTTCATCAACAGAGCAGTTGCGAAATCATTCTCGTCAGCGATGAGATCATGAAAAAACACCTGCTCATGATATGATGCTGTCGGCTCTGAAAAAACCAGTGCTTCGTTGACACCTTTTTCTGCCTCGGTATCGCGGGAAGTTATTTTTTTTGAATTGACAAGAAGACGCGACCCGTGATCGACCAAAGGCCATCCAGTATTAATGTGATAGAGCATCATCAGTGGCGAGGACTGGCTTCCTTCATTTCGCACAGTGTCGTTGATCGTAATGATCGATTCACCCAATTGTGTTTCGATTGTCCGGTGAAGCAACAAATTTTCTTTGAACAAAGCCGACTCTCGCACGAAGCCACTCAGCTTCATCGTACATTCTTCATCAACCCAAACTGTTTCGTTGTGGACGTCAAACGCCGGAAGATTTGAGAGTCGTCCGTGAAGCCCCAGTTCTTCTCCCGCATCAACACACGGAGCGCCGACATGGGTCATGCCGCAGCCGGTCAGCAATCCGCCGGGAAACGACCGGCCCCAACCCAAACCACGGGGATCGAAATGTGCAGGATGAACATCACCGTTCGCAGAACGCCAGGCCAGGGGAATGCCTTTATATTCTGCTACAGAAATATCCATTCCGCGATCGAGAGAAACCTGGAATCGCAAACCGGATCCTGTGCGCACGTCAGCGATGCGAACCCCTGCCTCAACGCCATCACTCAATTGCATCATTCGAATGCCGGCCACCTGGGATAAATCGCCTATGCATGCGAGGAGATGTTCCTTGCTATACTCTTTACCGAAGAGGAGTGCCATCGCGAATAATTTGTTTGGATGGAACGGACGCGCTGGGCGTTACGAACCGTCGGAAGTTTCGTTGAGCATTCTTCTCAACGTCTCAACATTTCGCCGGGAATTTTCTATGAGCGGCAGGCAATGCGTTTCTATGGTCACGTGTGAAACAATATTGTCGCGGCGTAACGCGTGCAATTGTCCGGCCCAATCCAACACGCCTTCACCCACGGGAACACACCGGACAAGCGAGCCTTCCTTCGTATCCTTAACGTGCACGTTGAAAATTCTTTCCTTGATAGCTTCGTATCCTTCCGGATACGGAACTTCCGCAGTCCCATAGGCATTTGCGGGATCCCAATTTGCTCCGAGGGCCGCCGAACCAACCTCATCGATGATTGAGCGGGTGTTCGCTCCGGTATCGCACCAGAAGCCGGGTTCGTTTTCAATTGCCAGTTTTATTCCGGCACGTTCGGCTACCGCTGCCGCTCTGCGAAGAATATCGATTGCAATGCTGCGATTGGCGTCGGGTTCTGCCGGTTCCCGTTCGAATCCAAATACTATGATAAGCGATGCAGCCAGCGATTTCGCAAGCGTAATCGTCCGCGGCAGCGTAACATGTAGTTCCTCTTCAAGCTGATCTGTCTTCGAAAGACGTTGCTTGAATATTCCCGGAGACAACGCTGTGATGCGGACGGCACCTTTGCGAATGTATTCCAGAACCTCGTCTATGTCTTCTTTGCTGACGTTCGGCACGCGGCCGGACTTAAGCAGCCGGATTTCCATGAGAGAAATTCCCCACGACGACGCATGATGCATCGCCTCAGAAAAATCATTACTGATTTCATCGCTTACGATTCCAAGGCTGAGCCGTTGTTGAATTGTTGCGGTCATTCTACTCCATCACTCGTTTCCTGGTATCCGATCTCCTGTGAAATTTTTCCCGCTTCCTGTTTCAACACTTCAACGATCCCTTCGAACATTTTTGAATTTTTTGCCGTATGGGGAAGGGCCATCATGACAGCGGCAACAACTCTGGAATGATGGTCAAAGATAGGAACTGCGAGCGCGCAAAGATCCGGTTTGTATTCCGCATCGGCGAGGGCATATCCGGATTCCTTTACTTCTTCCAGCCGCTCTTTGAGTTTCCGGAAACTTGTAATCGTACGGGATGTATATTTCTTAAGGCCGCTTCGTTTGATAATCTTTACAAGCACGTCCGGACGTAAATCAGAAATAAGCACTTGCCCCGACGCTGTTGCATGTACAGGCGAACGCTGACCCAGTCGCGCAACCATTGTCCAGATTTCCGGAGTATCGACACGGTCGACGATGATAACTTCATAGTGATCCAGAATTGCAAGATAGTAGCTATGCTTTGTCTGATGCGCCATCCGAACGAGATGAGGATGCGCGACAGTTTTCAAATCGATTCTGCTCAGCGCAGCATTGCCCCAATCCAATAGCTTGATGCCGAGGGTGAATCGTCTCCTCTGTTCGTCATGGTTGACGAGGGAGTTTTGCTTGAGTGTGGTGAGTATTCTGAAGAGTGTGCTTTTGGGGACACCAATGCGCTTGGAGAGATCGGCCAGAGAATAACCATCTGCCGACACTGCCAGGATTTCAAGAACTTGAATCGCCCGCTCGACCGAAGGAACCGTGTATTCCATGAGGAGTCTTTCTGTTTCGCTAATGAATCAATGTTTCATTAGTGCTACTTCCATTATACTAAATGAATTACCTTTTCACAACCACATCTCGGGGGAAAGAACGGGACTGCTAGACAGGGAAAATATCAACAAGCGTGTACGGACCCTTGGGAATTACAGCAACAGAGGCCTGGGGACCATATTTCCCGAACCCCTGCCGCAGAGCTTCCTCGACACTGTTACATGACCGGATAAATAGTTTCTCGAGGTGCGAGGCGGCGATGCCGGACGAGACTAAAACCACGTCGGCTTTCCGCGCGGCTTTGGCGCATTCTTCCAATTGCCATTGATCCAGGACGACAGGGCTGGACAGAATAGTTTCGAGGAATGAATTCGCTGATTGGAATTTGGTTGCCATCTCCCGGAACTCGTCGCTCCCCAAACCCTCTACACACTCGGCGGCGATGATGAGCATTCCCCCCTTTTTAACGATGGGCAATGCAGCCGTCATCCCTTTGACCGCCTGGTAGAACGTGAGATCCAACGGATACCCGGCACTCGTCGTAACCACGATATCCGCAGGGGCGGACAAAGAGGAGCGTACGGATTTACGTACATGCGCGACACCCACCTCGTGTGCGCGAACCGGATCACCTGAGAACACGCCGGTCATTTTTCCTGATTCATTCATGGCAACGTTCACAATAAAATCATGGCCCGCCATGTGCGCAATCTCCAGCAACTCATGATGGAGCGGGTTTTCTTCGATTGAGCCTTCACGACATAACGGATTTTCCAGAAAGAACGGACTGTGAAGAACTTTGATCGTTTCCTCTCCGGCACACCCGGGCGCGACCATTTTACGTCCCCCGGAAAACCCCGCCATCAGGTGCGGCTCAATAAATCCCGTCGTGATTTTTAAATCCGCATCGCAATATTCTTTGTCGATATAAACCGGAGTATTGTTCCGTGTCCGTCCGAGATACTGCTGCTCGTCCATAGCACGCGCATGATGGTCAACGACGCGATAATGCTTCTGAAGTTCTTCACCGACCATGACCTCCAGCTCTTCCGGCTTGCTGGGGCGATGTAAACCGGTGGCGACAAGGATAGTGATGTTCCCGCGTGCAATCCCGTTCTGTTCCAACACTTTGAAAATATGCGGAAGGATAATTTTGTTTGGAACAGGCCGGGTGATATCGCAGATGACGACGCATGCTGTCTTCGCTTTCGCGGCAAGCTGTCCGAGCGACAATGATGCAATCGGCGATTGAAGCGATCGCTCAATTTCTCCGTCGGGGTCAGCTAAAGGTTTCGCAGAATTCATCGTCATCACCTTTGCCAGATTTTGATCCGGTACTTCGATGTCGAGTCCTTCTTTTCCATATGCGAGGTGAATTTTCATCAGACAATTCCAGCCGATCCTGCTTGCTGCAGGGGACGTTCGGAGCTTTTTCTTTTTCTATAATTACTTGAACGATATGTTGCAAGAGGATCGACCGCAGCGCCGCTTCTATAACGTGCCATCCTCACAATCGAAGAAACATCCGTGACAAATGCATGCTTTAAAGTCTTCATCGCCATGATTACGTCATTCTTGTTTTGAAATTCCACAAGAGGCTTTCGCTCAACGATCAACGCCTGCGCGTACGCCCGCTGGAGTTCTTCCGTTGTGCTTATCATCGACTCAATCGGATCCGTAACATTATGACTTTGATCGATCATGTACGCAGGCGCGGCCACACTATTCCTCATCTCATGATTAATGAGTTCATGAAAGATGAGAAAGAGTTGAAATGGCTTGATGCTTCCGGCATCCAGATCGTCATCGCCATACTTGCTGTCGTTGAAATGAAA
>JBKJJX010000228.1:0-29923 GCA_046597825.1 Bacteroidota bacterium
CATTGCATACTGGGCATTGACGAAGGGAATCGAAATCGATTGGCTGCTGAACTATCGTGGCGGCTCGTTCATGATCGATAACAACGGCGTTGTTGCTGGCGAATGCAGAATCCGCGGCGTGTCGTTGACGGAAATTACATCTGCCGATGCTGCACAGATTTACTCCGAGGTGCAGGCCGAAGACAATAACATGGATGTTGTTCGTCTGGAGAAGGCTCCGAAAGTTGCTGTCTATGTGCCGCCCGGTTTCCAGCCGTGGGATGATGCGGTAACGCTCGCCCTTGAGTACGCTGAAATCAAATACGACAAGTTGTGGGATGGTGAGGTCATGGCGGACAAGCTTCACGAATATGACTGGCTGCATTTGCATCACGAAGACTTTACCGGCCAGTACGGAAAATTTTATGCATCGTTCGCACAGGCGAGCTGGTACATCGAACAGCAGGTGACGCTGGAGAAAGAAGCGACGAAGCTCGGCTTCCGGAAAGTATCCGAGCTGAAAAAAGCCGTAGCGCGCAAGATCAAAGAATACATTGGCAACGGCGGGTTTATGTTCGCGATGTGTTCGGCAACCGATACATATGACATTGCACTTGCTGCCGAGAACACGGACATCTGCGATGTGATGTACGATGGCGATCCGCCCGATGCGAACGCGCAACAGCGCCTGGATTTTTCGAAGACGCTCGCGTTTACAAATTTCACATTGGAAAAAAATCCGTTGCGCTATGAGTACTCGGACATCGATCAGCCACCAAGCGATTTGCTCGGGTTGCAAAATCCGGAAACGGATTACTTCACGCTGTTTGAATTCTCTGCAAAGTTCGACCCCGTCCCGACCATGCTGACGCAGAATCACGTGAATGTGATCAAAGCATTTCTCGGGCAGACAACGAATTTCAAGAAGAGCCTCATAAAAAATACAATCACAATTCTGGGTGAAAAACAGGGACTTGATCAGGTGCGTTACCTGCATGGCAATTATGGGCGCGGAACGTTCACGTTCTATGGCGGCCACGACCCGGAAGATTACCAGCACGCGGTAGGTGATCCGCCGACAGATTTATCTCTTCACAAGAATTCCCCGGGCTATCGTCTTATCCTGAACAACATTCTGTTTCCTGCGGCAAAGAAGAAGCAACAAAAAACCTGATGAACAAGTGGAGGAGACATGAAAAAAATACTGCTGGGCTTCGTGCTCGCATTTAGGAAATCCGAAATGAATCTTGTACATTACTATGTCACCAATCCATAACAAAAATCGGAGTACTCATGAAAAAACTTTTCATTATTGCGGGTATAATTTGCCTGTTCTCAACAGCAACATATGCGGCGGGACCAATCGGCTTTGGTGTGCAGGCTACCGGCGCAAACCTAAATCTTGACGGACCGTCCAAGGAATTGTACGGCTTCGGTTTCGGTGGGGGCGTGCATGTCGATTTCAACCTTCCTCTTTTGATTGCTTTCCGGCTGCAGGGAGATTATGTAACATTTGGCCTGAATCAGGATAAGTTCAAATCACTTATTGCAAATGCAAATCCGAATTCGAATCCCGTTGACTACACGATTGACGGCGGGCGCCTGAACATCCTCTCTGTGCATGCAAATGCAAAAGTCAATCCGTTCCCTATTCCCATCATCTCACCCTACATCACGGGCGGAGTTGGAATGGCAAGTGTCAGTCAAAGTGATGTTACGATCAAACACCCGACGCTGACATTCAATACCATCCCTGGCGGAAAGGCGGAAACAAATTTCTCAGCCAACCTGGGCCTGGGCGCGGATCTGAATCTTGTTGTTGTGAAGTTATATCTTGAAGCGCGCTATACGTGGATATTTGCCAGTGGGGGCACAAGTACATATGTGCCTGTTTCGTTGGGTGTGACGTTGTAAGATTTATTTTTCGAAAGTGAAAAGGGCGGACCGTAATCGCGGGCTCGCCCTTTTTGTTTCCGCAATTTCTCTTTACCGCTTTGCAATATCGTCTTCGTCTGTGTTGACTGCTTTGTACACGCGCTCCCGCCCGCATAAACCATGACCATGAGTGTAAACCCAATTGCGAGTGGTGCCCCCAGAAACCGGTTGCACAAGTTCTCTATCGGCGTTATACTATTCTATGAGTGATTATTATCATCTTGGCATTGCGTGGGACTGGGAGTTCGATACCGAATTTGTTGCGATGTTGGAAAAGCAGATTCAGTCGTACCGAATGTTTTCCTATTCCATCTCTCACCATAATGTGCACGAGACAATACGGAAGTTGCAGAAAGGGGAACTTCGCTTTGGGGCGTTTCTGGACCGTGCGGGTGATGGCGATGAAAAATTTATTCCTCTTGCCCGCCTGATGAAGAGGTTGCCCGCGTATTTCATCAACCACCCGGATCTCGTGCATCATGCGATTGACAAAGCAACGATGCATATGGAGTTTGTTGAGAAAGGGATTGAGGTTCCGTTCTCCGTTATTATTTCTCCCTACACAAAGAAGAAAGAGATTGAACTCCGACTGAGCGACATTGCGAAATTGAAATGGCCGTTTATTATCAAGCCGGCGAATACAACCGGTGGCGGTATCGGCGTTGTGCTGAATGCAGCTTCGCTGAGAGATGTAATTGAAACCAGGCAACACCATAAAAACGACAAATATCTTTTGCAGGAAAAGATAACTCCCGCTTTGTTGGATGGAAAAAAGGGCTGGTTCAGAAATTTTTCCGTCTTCGGAAGTGTTATCCCCTGCTGGTGGGACGACGAAACTCATATTTATTCCGTTATCACGAAACATGATATGACAACATTTCGTCTTCGCCCTCTTATGACGATGACGAAGAAGATTTATGATGTTTGTAGGTTGGATTTTTTTTCCACCGAGATTGCCGTTACGCCGGAAGGAGAGTTTGTCACTGTCGATTACGTGAACGACATCTGCGATATGCGGCTTCAATCAAAACATGTTGACGGCGTTCCGGATGGAGCCGCGATGGAAATCTGCAGGAAGATTGCACGACACCTGAAAGCCATGCCGCAATAGCTTGACTTTACTTGTATGCTTTGATACCTTTCCATCGTGTTCTCCGGTTGTTGTTATCTCGCCTTAAGGAGTCGTATGATAAAAATATTTTTGCCAATCGGGATTGTCGCATGCGCAGCCGCAATGTTTTCCGCTTGTGGAACTGTTCAAGACACAACGAACGAGGATGAGTGGATTAACGGTCCGCCCGTTTCCATGACCGCTCGTCTGGAATACCGCGTCGATAGTTTGACGAATGAAAACCGCCGGCTGCAGCAGCAACTCGATGCTATACAAACTGAGAACAAAGGCTTGGCAGCCCGGCTCACGGAGCTCCAAACAAAATCGCCGATAGCTCCGGTGACGACGCCGGTAGTTCGGCCAACGCCGGCGCCCGCAGCGAAATCATCTTTGCCGGCTGCATATGAGACCGCTCTCGGAAAATACCGCAGCCGGAATTATGACGGTGCCATCGAAGAGTTCAGCGAATTATTGAACAACGGCGCGAGCAAGGATCTGGTTGACAATTGCCATTTCTGGATTGGAGAATCTTATTACGCAATGAAGAAGTATAGCCTGGCGATTGAGTCGTACAAGAAGGCAACGGCGGTCAGCGGCGCCGACAAAGCCGATGATGCGCAATTGATGATCGGGAATGCGTACATTGCAATGGGGAATAAGGCGCAAGCGAAGCAGGCATATCAAAAACTAATTACACTCTATCCTACAAGTCCGCTCGCTAAACGTGCACAGGCGCGGATGAATAACTTATAGAGTAGATAGCTTTTCAAAATGAAAAACCCCGACTAAACGGCCGGGGTTTTTTTATTGGGCTGAATTCAATCAGCGCTTGTCGTTCATAAACTCTTCTGCGATGCGAACATCCTCCAGGCTGCCGATAAAGAGTGGAGACTTCTGATGTAGCTTCGCCGGCTCGATGTCCATAATGCGGATCTTGCCATCCGATGCCGCTCCACCGGCATTTTCGACGATGAATGCAAGGGGATTATTCTCATACATCAACCGTAATTTTCCGTTTGGATTTTTGCTGTCGCCGGGATAGCAATAAATGCCCCCGTACATCAGCGTCCGGTGCACGTCCGCAACGAGAGAACCAATGTAGCGCAGAGAGTAGGGACGCGAATCGCTTTTATCTTCTGTCTTCAGCCAATCGATATACTTTCGCATGCGGGGGTCCCACTTGTTGTAGTTCCCTTCGTTGACTGCGTAGATGCTGCCGCGTGCCGGCATCCGGATGTTCTCATGCGAGAGAAGAAATTCTCCGACGGAAGGGTCAAGCGTAAAGCCGTGGACGCCGTGCCCTGTCGAGTACACGAACATCATGCTTGAGCTGAACAACGCGTAGCCCGCTGCAACTTGTTTATAACCCGGCTGCAATACATCCTCCATCGTTCCCTTTCCTGATTCCGATACGCGTTTCAACACAGAAAAAATTGTCCCGACAGTAATATTCGCATCGATGTTACCGGAGCCGTCAAGCGGGTCGTAGAGCAGCACGTACTTCCCGTGATTGTAACGGTCGGGAATGTGGAGCAAGTCTTCGTTTTCTTCCGACGCCATCACGCATAAATGTCCGCCATGATCCATCGCCTTGTAAATTGTTTCATCCGCAAACTCGTCCAGCTTTTTTACTTCATCACCCGTAACATTCATACGGTCTGTTTTGCCCAGAATGTTCACGAGGCCGGCTTTGGTTACTTCGCGCCACACTAGTTTTACGGCGAGCGACATGGAATGAAGAAGGCCGGAGAATTCCCCGGTTGCGTGAGGGTATTTATTTTCTTCTTCGATAATATGACGTTCGAGAGTCATGAATTTCGAAGCTACCTGGCGGTTTGGATCCATTCGATTCCTTCCAATTAGTTACAGCGCGCGTGTGCTTAATGATAGGAAAGTCTGAAGGGGAAAATCAGGTTTATGATACTGAACGCCCTATAGAGTTGCAAGAAGTCCGTTCAATTTGCCGCGATTACTTCCTGCTCTTTGTATTGCAACTGGTAGAGTGTGTGATAGATTCCACCCAGCGCCAGCAACTCCTGATGTTTACCCATCTCCCTGATCTCGCCTTTGTGCATAACGATGATCCTGTCCGCAGTTTGAATTGTCGAGAGCCGGTGAGCGATAACGATGGATGTTCTTCCCTGCAATAATGTTTTTATGGCAGACTGGATAAGCAATTCCGTTTCGGTATCGACACTGGATGTTGCCTCATCGAGCACAAGAATTCTTGGATTGAATGCGAGCGCCCGGGCGAAGGAGATAAGCTGTTTCTGTCCCACCGAAAGAGTTGCACCGCGCTCCTTAACTTCCGCTTCGTATCCGTTTGTGAGTTGTTCGATAAAGCTGTGAGCGCCAACCGTTCGGGCGGCATCTTCAATGCGATCTTGTGAAATAGATTCAAGTCCAAGGCTGATATTTGATTTGATGTCGCCGGAAAACAGAAAAACATCCTGCAGAACGACGGCAATGTGTTTCCGCAAATCTCGCTGACGTACGCGCCGGATGTTTACTCCGTCAATGAGGATTTCACCTTTTTGAATGTCGTAAAATCTCCCCAGCAAACTTATGATCGTCGTCTTCCCCGCGCCGGTATGTCCCACAAATGCTGCCGTCTCACCGGCATGAATTGTAAATGAGACATTCTTCAGTATCCACTCAGTTGCCTGACCATTTTCACCGGGATTGTACGCAAACCAGACGTTTCGGAATTCAATTTCGCCGCGGATAGAGGGCAATTCTATCGGGTCAACAGGGTCCCGAACCATCGTGGAATCGTCCAGCAGTTTGAACAGCCGCTCGGATGACGCCATGGCGGTTTGCATGATGTTGTATTTTTCCGAGAGGTCGCGTATCGGGCGCCAGAACATTTCGTTGAATTGAAGAAATGCCATCACCGTTCCGATTGTAATCGCCCCGCCGAGCGCTTCAACACCCGCATACCAGATAATCAATCCGACCGCGATTGCGCCGATGAGATCGACGCCGGGATAAAACAACGCGTAGTAAAAAATTGATTTGATGTTCGCATCACGATGCGCGGCATTAATTCTGTCAAACTGGTTATACGATTTCGTTTCACGATTAAATACCTGATCCACCATCATGCCGGTTATATGTTCCTGCATGAATGTGTTGATGCGCGCAATCTGCACACGGACTTCACGGTACGCTTCGCGTGCCTTCTTCCGAAACAGAAATGTTCCGTAGAACAATAAAGGCAGTACGCTCAATGAGATAAGCGCAAGTTTCCAATTCATCGAAAACATAAAATACAATATGCCGATGATCGTGAAAACATCACTGAAGACCATCACGATGCCGGAGGAAAACATTTCGTTCAGTACTTCAATGTCGTTCGTTACTCGCGTTATGAGCCTGCCGATCGGATTTTTATCAAAGAACTTCAGTCCCAGATTTTGCAGATGCTCGAACACTTCCATCCGCAGGTCGAAGATGGTTTTCTGCCCGATCCATTGCGTGAGATATGCGTTAAAGTATTGAATCACACCGCGAAGAATCAGCACGCCGAGAAATGCCAGCACAGTCATCAGCAGTCCGTGCTTATCGCCCTGAGCGATGTTCTGGTCCACCGCAATCTTGGTAAAATAAGGGCGTATTGCCTCCATCGCGGAAACGGCAATGCTCATCACGATACCGAGAGCGACATGCCATTTGTAGGGACGCAGGTATTTGAGAAGCCGCTTCATTAATGAAGCGTCGTATGCTTTACCGAGTATTTCTTCTTCGTTCATAGAATTGCCGACATCGTATCAGGAAACAAGTTCAGCACTACAAACTCTCTAATGCTTCTTCAAGGAGCTGTTTTCGATGGAGTTCGGCGTAAATTCCGCCGGACTGGACGAGCTCATCGTGTGCGCCGCGCTCAACGATGCGTCCATCATTCAAAACAACAATCTGATCGGCGTCCTTCACGGTTGAGATACGATGGCTGATGATGATGCTCGTGCGCCCTTTCATGATCTCTCGCAGCCGTTTCAGAACTTCTTCTTCGGTATATGTATCCACGGCGGAAAGCGAGTCATCGAGAATCAGAATCCGCGGCTTGCGCATAATGGCGCGGGCAATGCTGGTGCGTTGCTTTTGTCCGCCGCTGAGCGTAATGCCGCGTTCACCGAGCATTGTTGCGTAGCCTTTCGGAAAGTCGCTCACGTCATGCGCGAGGCGTGAAATCTCCGCGGCTTCCTGCACGTGTTCTTCAGATCCGTTGTCCATGCCGTAGCCGATGTTCTCGGTAATCGAATCTGAAAACAAAAATGTCTCCTGCGGCACGTACCCGATGTTGGAACGCAGCACTGCAAGCGGGATCTCTTTCACATTTCTTCCATCAATCAGCAATTCGCCTGATGTTGCATCGTACAGCCGCGGAATGAGATTTACCATCGTGCTTTTGCCGGATCCTGTGTAGCCAACAATCGCGAGCGTTGTCCCTTCGGCGATTGTAAGGTCGATGCCCTGAAGCGATTCACGGTTCGCTCCCTCGTGTGTGAAATGAACATTGCGGAATTCAATTCTTCCGCGAACATCTGTAATGCTGTAATCCGTTGCTGCGGAATCTTTGATCGTCGGTTCCGTATCCGTAATTTTTGCAAGCCTCGCCATCGACGCTGCGCCCTGCTGCAAGATGTTAATCACCCATCCGAACGCAATCATCGGCCAGATAAGCATGACAAGATATCCCATGAACGCCGTGAGTTGGCCGATGGTTAAGGCGCCTTCAATCACCCGCACGCCACCATTGTAGAGCGTAATGACGAGTGAGAAGCCCACAAGCAAAAACATAAGCGGCCACATAATGGACTGGACGCGGGCAAGGACAAGATTTTTTTTCAGATAATCCCAACTCAGTGAGCGGAACAGGCCGATCTCGTACGCTTCACGCACGTATGCTTTTACAACCCGAATACCGGAAAGATTTTCCTGAGCCCGTGTTGTAAGCTTTGAGTACTGTTCCTGTCGCTCCTGAAATTTTGAGTGAATAATTTTTCCGAGCCGGTACACAGCGTACGAAACAAGCGGCAATGGAATCATTGCCAGCAGCGTCAGCTTCCAATCCGTGTAGAGCATGATGACGAGTGTCATCGTGAAGGTCATGATCGTATCGACGGGGTACATGATGCCCGGGCCGAGCGCGTTGCGGACCGCGCTGATATCGTTTGTTGCATGTGCCATCAGGTCGCCCGTTGGCGTGTTCTGAAAATACGAGCGCGAAAGTTTCTGAATATGCGCGAGGAAATCGTTGCGGAGATCATACTCCACATGGCGCGACACAACAATGATTGTTTGCCGTGTGAGAAATGTAAATAAGCCTGCGATCAACGAGAATCCGACGATTGCAAGCGCCCACTTCACGAGGGCCGCACTATCGAGCTGTCGTGATTCCAGCCCCGACTTCAGAATGTCGATGGCGCGCCCGATGAACAGGGGCTGCGCAACGGTAAAAAGATTGCTTGCTACGACAGTGAGAAGTCCCCAGAGAAGGATCTTTTTGTATTTGGCGAGATACGGCTTGAGCCGCAGCAGGGGTTTCATTTCAAACTCTATCCAATAATTTTAAAACCGGTATACTTGTGTAACACTTTCGGCACGACAACTTTTCCTTCGGGCGTTTGATAGTTTTCGATAATGGCGGCAACAATACGCGGCAATGCGAGTGCAGAACCATTGAGCGTATGCACAATTTCAGGTTTACCGCCGGTGTTTGGCTTGAATCGTATGTTCATTCGCCGGGCCTGATACGATTCGAAATTGCTGCACGATGAAACCTCCAGCCATTTCTGTTGTCCGATCGACCAGACTTCCAGATCATATTTTTTCGTTTGCGTGAAGCCGAGATCGCCGGAACACATCAGCAGTACATGATACTGCAGCCCGAGCTTTTGCAGCAAGCGTTCCGCGTCGATGCGAAGGCTTTCGAGTTCATCATACGACGTGGCGGGTTGAACAAATTTGACGAGCTCGACCTTGTTGAACTGGTGAACGCGGTTCAAGCCGCGCACATCTTTGCCATAGGAGCCTGCTTCCCGGCGGAAGCAGGGAGTCCATGCGCATAATTTTACAGGCAGCTGTTTCTCTGTCAGAATTTCATCGCGGTAGAAATTGGTAACCGGAACCTCGGCGGTAGGTATCAGATAAAATTCATCTTTCGTCGCTACGTACATCTGATCTTCCTTGTCCGGAAGCTGTCCCGTTCCCGTTGCGCTTGCTGTATTGACCATGTGCGGAGGCATTAGTTCCGTGTACCCGGCCGCATCAGCTTCATCAAGAAAGAAATTGATAAGTGCCCGCTCAAGCTTCGCGCCTTTGCCGACGTACACTGGAAAACCGGCGCCTGTAATCTTCACCCCTCGTGGAAAATCGATAATGCCAAGCTTCTCCATCAATTCCCAATGTGGTTTTGCCTGGAAATCGATTGCCGGAGCTTCTCCCCACGTTGCAACGATCCGGTTCTCGGCGGGAGTTTTTCCCTCAGGGACAGATGAATGCGGGATGTTCGGGATTGCAAGCAAAACGGAACGGAGCCCTGCTTCAAGCGATGTAAGTTCTTCATCAAGGGATTTTATTTCGTCGGAGACTTTGCGCATCTCATCGAAGACAGCGCTGGCATCCTCGCCCTTTGACTTCTTCTTTGCAACTTCCGCGCTAACGGCATTCTTTCGGGACTTCAGGAGCTCGGCTTGTTGGAGAACGCGTCGTCGCTTTTCATCCAGGGCAAGTGCTTCATCGACTTTCGCCGGGTCTTCGCCTTTCTTCCCGACGCCCTGTTTTACGATGTCCGTGTTTTCACGGATAAATTTTATGTCGAGCATCTATACCTTTCGAAATTTTTCTGCTTCTCATTCTACCCAAATGGTGTGTGAGTTTCAAGACGGTAATCGTGTGTGGTGAGTGGCTTATTACGGGCTGTGGAAAGTCGGGCATCTCAGTAAATGTTTGCGTATATTAAAGCAGTAGCGTACAATTCAATCCCATGCCTCAATAAGGATCAAAACATGACGAAGATGACGACAACAACCGCAACTCATCGTGGAATAAAGATTGCAGTAGTGGTTGACAGTCCGGGGCCGGGGCATGGACGAACGTATTCCTGCACCAATAACTCAGGCAAAACAAAAGCGGCTCCGAAATGGTTCGCAACTCAAGGCGATGCGATTGCTAATGAACGATATGAAATTGATGCTGTGCTGCCGTTAATGTAAATCCAACCCTCAAGCTGTTGAATAATATCGAATTTTTTTTTCGGATTTAGAAATCCAAGGATGATTAGGTAGCGAATCGTCTTCTTTGCCTTTATCTGTAATATCGTCTGCAAGACTTTTTTGGAAACCCGTTCTTGAAAATTCCAGCCATCTTTTTAGCCATATGTATATGGCTTACCCCCTCGTTCGCCCAAACAGAGAGTCCGTCCGCGACTCTCACCTTCAATCACCAAGCACTTTTCGTCCACAACCTTGACACGAGCGCAAGGTTCTACTCTGAAATTCTAGGGCTGAAAGAAATAGAAAACAAAGCCAAACTTCCCGTCATCAGATGGTTTTCGATGGGTAATGGAACGGAATTGCATTTGATTGCCGGGGACAACAAGGGGATTGTCTTAAAGAAGGCTGTCCATCTTGCGCTGGCCGCATCGGACTTTGAGGGATTCCTGAAACACCTCAATGCAAACAGAATCGAGTATTCAGATTGGCCGGGGGCACTCCGGCAAGTTAACACACGAGCCGACGGAGTTCGCCAAATCTATTTTCAGGATCCCGATGGATACTGGATAGAGATCAATGACGCGTCAAGTATGTGATAGTTGTACGTTTCCGTAATTCACCCAAACCAAGACGCATAATTATAACCTCCTTCTCCGGTGAGGACATGGGGATTTTCCTGGACACGAATGGGTACCCGACCAGAAAAGATGGCGAGCGCCAAGCGGCTTGCGGACTACAACCCGATTGCCTCTATCGGCGGACGTAGAGAATATGAGTTTCAGCCAATGGATCAATAGCGGTTAACATCGTCACGTGACCTTGCTCAGCGTACCGACACTTACTTGGTTGTGCTGCGCATTTGTTGCCGAAAGTTTTTCCAAAAAGCAAACAACACCTACTTCACAACATTATCGGAGGTTCCCATGAAACACATCCGCATCAAATCATTTATCGTTGGGTGTCTGCTGCTGTTCCTCCCGGCGCTTATCAAGGCGCAAAACACTCCACCCAATCTCAACTCTAATATTTCATGGTCCCCCGCAAACTTCAATACAGTGGCGGACATTCAGGCCGCGTTTAACACCGGCCGTACTGGAGAGAATACGCAACTTGGAAGTACACTTCCCGCCATGACGCTCCCTTCACAGGCAACATGGGATGGAATGTCGAACAGTGAGAAAGCTCTCACGCTCATTAATGCAGAAAGATCTGCGCGCAATGTCCTTCCGTTGGAAGGTGTTGATCTCAACGTTATCGGCGTTGCACAGGCTCACGCAAATTGGCTTCTGGCAAACAACCTCTTTCAGCATACGGGCTCGGGGGGAACATCTCCGTCGCAGCGACTTGCTGCGAATCCCGCCATCGGTGGACATCAGGATTTTCTCTCTGTTTCTGAAAACCTGTCTGCCTTCGTTACGAGTGGTACTTCGATTCCTTTGCCGGTAGAGCGCTCTGTCTACGGATGGATTTACGATGATGCCTCAAGTGCGTGGGGACATAGGATCGCTTGCCTGTTCGGACCATTCACCAACAACTTCGGAGTAGCAGGCTCGGAAGGCTTTATGGGTATTGGTCGCGCGAGTGGCGGTCCATGGTCGGGATTTGGCACACCATGGAACTTCGCAGAAATAGTCGTGTTCAACGTATTCGATCCTGATGCAACATACAACCCGGCATTGCCTGTACAACTGAGCACCTTTACAGGAAGCGTCACTCTGCAGAATCAGGTTCGCCTTCGTTGGACGACAACAAGCGAAATAAACAATTACGGGTTTTATATTGAGCGCAGACAAGACAACGAATCACAGTTCATGGAAATCCCGAACAGTTTCATCGCAGGTCATGGTACAACTAACGAGCCACAACAGTATTCGTTCACGGACAACACGATCGGCGCAAGCATCCGGCAGTATCGCCTGAGGCAGGTTGATCTCGATGGCACAGTACACTTCAGCGAACCAATACAAGTCAGCGTGCTCACAACTGTGCAAGAGCAAATGCCCTCTGAGTTTGCGCTGAACCAGAACTATCCAAACCCGTTCAACCCGACGACAACAATTGAGTATGCGCTTCCGGCAGATGCACGCGTTACGTTGGAAGTGTTTGATGTGCTCGGACGTCGCATTGCGGAACTGATGAACGGACAGGTTGCAGCGGGCTATCATGATGTAAAGTTTGATGCCTCCGCTCTCGCGAGCGGCATGTATTTCTACAGGCTCAACACGGTTGAAGGCAATGGAAAGACCTTCACGCAAGTGCGAAAGCTGATGTTGATGAAATAGCTCCACCATCCGGCGGGTCGGTATTAGTTCCGACCAATCACATATCCAACCACAATCCTTTAAGGAGGCAGTATCATGAAACAGATTATCGCAATCCTCACTGTGCTATTTGCAGTGACGTCTTTCGCAGGAAAGAGCTTTGCGCAGGACGCGACAAAAGCCGATCCGAAACACTACAAGGTTGAATTTGAAAACGACAAGATTCGTGTCTTACGAATAACCTATGGTCCTGGCGAGAAATCCGTTATGCACGAACATCCAGATGCGTTTGCAGTGTTTTTGACTGACGAACAAGGCAAATTCACCCTGCCGGATGGAAAGACTATTGAGACTGCCCAAAAGGCTGGCACCACCATGTGGACTCCCGCAGGAAAACACTTACCTGAGAATACAGGAAAGAAACCCTTTGAACTCATTCTTATGGAGCTGAAAAAGAAATGAGAAAGCACTACTAATACCCCGTTCTTTATCGCGAATTGATGAAGGCGGCAACCACCACCAATCACTCATCATCAAAGGAGCAAGTTATGAAACAGTTTCTGGTCATGTTCGCGATTGCCAGCGCAGGATTTCTTCTCGGAAGCGGGTCGGCTTCCGCGCAGGCACAAAGCAATAATCTGTTTGTTGCGACTACAATGAAGGCAGCGATGCCTGAAGGAGGACGGGCAGCAGAACGCGATTCGCTCATGGAACTCTACCATGAACAAGTGACGAAGAAGAATCCTCTGGTGATCAGTCAACGCGTGGTCCAGCATTTCTACGGCAGCAATAATCACGACGTGGTTTTCATTACCGAATATAAGGACTGGGCAAGTATTGATGCCGCCGGAGACAAGGATACCGAACTCTTCGAAAAATATTGGAAAGATGATGCATCGCGCCGCCAGTTCAACCGTGCGTATGGCAAATATTTTACAGGCCATTCGGACGAAATATATTCTGAGAGAACAAAGTTGCGGAAGTAAATGATTTCCCATCCCGATCTCAAATTACCGGGATCGGGTATGGTTTGTTGTTAGACATTCTCCAGGCCGGAGAGAATATCCACCACCACACAATTCGGAGAAACCTATGAAATCCCACAAAAGAATTCTTCCCATGCTTGCAGTTCTTATTCTGCTCGGGGCAACAAATCTGTTCGCACAAGAATGGAATGCAGCACAAAAGGAAGTTTGGAAGAACGTTGAAGCCTATTGGGCACTCGACGCCGCAGGAAACCTCGACGGGTTCATGTCGTACTTTCATGATAACTATATCGGATGGGAATTAAGCCAGCCGATGCCCGGCAACAAAGCGACAGCAAAAAAATTCATCGACTACGAGTACAAGACATCCAAGACGATGGTGTACAATATTACGCCGGTAACGATTAATGTCTTCGGAAACGTTGCGATTGCAAATTACTATTACACGCGCATTTCCAAAGACAGCGAGGGCAAAGAGCATAGCCGTTCAGGCCGTTGGGCAGACATTCTTATGAAGCAAGGAGATAAGTGGGTATTGATTGGCGATCACGGCGGGCGTACTTCGAAAGAATAACTGATCAGCTTATTCCTGTAATATAAAAGGCGATTCGAAAACGAATCGCCTTTTTGTTTAGGTGCAATGATGTTGTACAACGAACCGAGATCTATTGGAGAGTAATACTCCTCAACGCAACTGATTCTCCGATCAGAACGGCGGCGTTTGAATTCGACAAGACATAGTTGTAAGAGATGGCGTATACAAGTGCACCTCCGGCAGTAAGTCCCTGCAGATCTGCAGTCGGGATGGAATAGGTTGTGCCGGTCAGATTTTCGTAAAACTTATAGTGGCCCGCATAATCTGTAATGAACACGGCTGAACGGGTACCCGCATTTGTAATCGTCCAGGTAACAACAAGGTTGGCACTGCGCGGTACATCTGCGCTTGCCGCGGGCGCAGTAAGCTTCAGTTGACCCGGCACGGTAACGGCTGCCGGAGAGAGCGGGTATCCGGTTGCAGTGAACGTAACGGATGTTGCCCCGGTATTCAGTCCGATTCCTGTGGGATTCGCGACGGATGGTGAATAGATATATGAGACTGAGCCGCTGACGGTATTTTTTGTAAACGGATAGTCGGTGGAACTTGCGGTCGCCTTCACATCCCCCTTTTCCAGTCCGGGAGCTCCAAAAACTGCTGTCCCCACAGTCGCATCAACAACAAAAGATATTCCGCCGACTGTCGTTTCCGTGGAGGTGCGGACAACCACCAACGCATTTACCGGTGTTGCTCCTCCAAAATTTGAAATGGTCGGTACTCCGCTTGGCTGTGCTGTGTTGGTTGGTGAGGTAGGATCATCCTTTTTGCAACCAGTTAATGCGAACACAAACACCATAATACCAACTTGCAACATCTTGAAACGTTTCATGGTTATTCCCCTTGTGTAGTGTTTTGTTTCCCGGAAGATTTAGTCCGGAGTTTTGATGGGTTACTGATAGTAAGATAGAAAACCCCATTCGCTGCTCAATAACTCAATTGGGGTATTTTATCGGGAGAGCTTTTTTTGAAGAAGTGAGATGTTGATGCAGCAGGTAGAACATCCATTGGCTAGACATAAACACTATTGCTTTGCTTGTCCTCGCGCAGCCTGGCCCGGTACCGGACCGCTGTCTGCAAGCATGCGCATAGTCCGGTTCAACTGCGTTTTCAAAATGAGAAGTCCCTGTTCCGACGTACTGGGTTTATATCCTAACTCGACCTCTGCCTTCAATGTTACGAGGCCGCTCTTCAGTGGGCGCGGGGCAGGCTGTTTCAATGATGCAGTTTTTATGGGGGTGATGAGTGAGGAATCGAGATTGAATACCTTTGCCAGCCGTAATGCAAACTCGTACCGGTTTATGATATCACGTCCGGCAATATTATAAATGCCCGTCCGTTCCATTTCAAAACCCTGAATCAATCCGTATGCAAGGTCGTCGACGAGTGTTGGATTCCCAATCTGATCATCCACCACGTTGACCGGCTTTTTATTCTCAAGGCTCTCGATAAGCCACAGTGCAAAGTTCGCTTTCACGCCCGGAGCGAATCCGTACAGTACCATCGTCCGTGCAATCAAATACGGAATTCCGCTCGTGCGCAGAATATTTTCGCTCGCAAGCTTGCTCTTACCGTAATAACTGAGCGGTTCCGGCCGGTCATCTTCCGTATACGGCCCGGACTTTCCATCGAAGATGTAGTCGGTGGATACGTGAATGACTTTCGTTTCCCGGATTTTTGCCGCGTCGACAATGTTTTCGACTCCATCGGCATTGATGCGCCAGCAGAGTTCTCGCTCGGTTTCGCACGCATCAACGTTTGTCATTGCCGCTGCGTTGATGATAACGTCGGGACTGCTTGCGTTCACCAGATTCTTGACATCCTTCTTATTTGCAATGTCCATCTGCACATACTGCGCGCCTACCACCTGACGGATTGGTTTCTCCTCTACCGAAGCGATAGTCAGATTATATGCGCAGCCCCGGACAATAATTTCGCAGAGCTTTTGTCCGAGCAATCCGTTGCTTCCAATAACGAGGATTTTTTTATCGTTCATGGTTGATCCTCAGCCGTCATAATTTCTTGTACACGATTTTCCCGCCAAGCACGGTCATTTCAACCTGCACATTCCGGATTGTTTCAGGAGCGATGGTGAAAATGTCATCTGAAAGGATAACAAAATCGGCGAGCTTTCCTTCCTCGATCGTTCCTTTTTCATTCTCTTCGTACGCTGCATACGCGTTGTTAATGGTGTATGCTTCCACTGCTTCCTGAACGGAAATCTTCTGTTCGGGGAACCATCCGCCGGGATTCTTTTCGTCAGTTGTCCTGCGGGTAACGGCTGCATAAATTCCAAGTAACGGATTAAGTGGCGCCACAGTCCAATCGCTGCCGAAACACATTTTCACGCCATGATCAAGGAACGTCCGGAATGCGTACGTCGTCGCACAACGTTTGTGGCCGATGCGTCCTTCCGCCCATCGTCCGTCATCAATTGCATGATAGGGCTGCACAGATGCAATCACACCGAGTTTTGCAAACCTGTTAAAGTCTTTTGGTGCGATATGCTGTGCATGTTCAATGCGAAACCTTCGATCCCAGGGCGGATTTGCTTTGATAATCCTCTCGAAAAGATCCAGCATCAAACTGTTTGCGCTGTCTCCGATTGCGTGAATGGACATTTGCAATCCGGCTTTGTCGGCGGCCGTTGCCCACCGGTTGAGCCTGCCATCGATCACGATGTCGCTTGCAAGTCCATGAGTCGTCGGGTCGGAATCGAATGTTTCAAAGAAGAGTGCGGTGGATGAACCGAGTGAACCATCCGCAAACGCTTTCATCGAGCCGAGCCGGATCATCTCATCACCGGAATGGGCTTTGATTCCTTTTGCGATCACTTCATCCACAACGCCAATGGGCAGACGGCAATACATGCGGACGGTAAGTTCACCGCTAGCGCGAAGCTTCTCGTAACATCGCAGATCTGCCCACGAAGACATATCCTGAATACCGGTCAGTCCGTATTTCTTTGCTTCTGCAAGTGCATCTTTGGCAGCGGCGAGCATTTCTCCATCTGAAGCATCAGGAATCAGCGAGTACACAAAACTCATCGCTTCATCCTTGAGAACGCCTGTTGCCTCGCGTGTAATCGGATCCCGCACAATGGTTCCACCGGGAGGGTCGGGGGTGTCTCTTGTGATGCGGGCAAGTTTCAACACGTAGCTATTGGCAAGTGCCATATGCCCGTCGTACCGGTTGACAAAGACAGGTGTTGACGGTGTGAACGCGTCGATGAGTTCTTTGGCAGGCAGATTTCCGCCGGGCCAGTTATCATGATCCCAATCGCCGCCGGTCATCCAGCGTTTTGGATTTTTCTTTGCATGCTCGCGAATGCGTTCAGCAAACTCTCTTTCATTCTTCGCATCGCGTAAGTCAACATTGTGCAACTGGAATCCACCGGACATGAAATGCGTGTGGTTATCGATAAATCCCGGAAGGAGCAGCTTCCCCTTCACATCCACAACGTTGGCAGTCCCGTTTGCAAATTTCCTGACAGCCGTGCTTGAACCGACGGCAATGATTTTTCCGTTCCGCACGGCAACAGCCTCAGCATTCGGAAGCGATTTGTTCATTGTGCGGATATTTGCATTCACAAAGACGATGTCTGCTGTCTGTGAGAATGAGATGGTCGCTGCTACACTTATCAGCGCGACCAAAAGTGTTCTGCCCAGATTCATTCTATGAAAATCAGCCATCATGCGCGCACCACATTTTGTAGAGATTTGATTTCTTTGGCACCCGCCATGCCGGCTTTCGCTGCAGCGATTTTGTTTGCAAACTCCGCGGAAGCAATGAGGTCTTTCGTTTTGACATAATTCAAATGAAATGCCGCGCCGAAGACATCTCCGCACCCCGTTGCGTCCCGTGCCCGCTCAATCGGCTGTCCGGGTATATCAGTGTGAATGACCTTTTTGTGTTCGTTCGAAAAAACCGAAACACCATTCGCTCCGCGTGTGAGAATCAATCCCTTTACTCCAAGCGTCAGCAAGTGGCCCACAGTCTGCTGCTCGGTGGCCTTTTCGATTGTTAATCCGCCGATTTCCTCTTCGTTGAGTTGCACCGTATCGGTCATGAAGACCCAGCGACGCCAGTCCGGCACAGGGCGACGATAACGCTCGTGATGTTCGCCCATCCCGAGCGTGAGGCTGTGGTAATCGAAATGCATCGGCACTTTCTTTTCGCGCACCTCCATACGAATAACGTCGAGTGTGTCGACCGCGATGTCAGATCCTGAAATCATATCGACAAGAATACCATCGACATTCAAAAAATTCTTTATCCGTTCAAAGGGGATAGGCTTTGCAATATCTTTTGAACATTCAATGCGGGATTGTTTGTCCTTGTAATAGAGATGAACGGAATTGGTTGGCTCATCAAACTGATAAATACCGGACGTGTCGACATTCGGAAATTGTTTGAGATGTTGAATGATGGAGGTGTAGTCATTCTTATTCACACCAAAAACGGGAAGGATGCGGTCGGTGGGGTCAGCCAAAACCGAGAGCGTTGCCAGCGAATAATAAATTCCGCCGTAGCTTTGAATCTCAGGCTCGTCGACGGGATGAATGATATCGAGACAGAAATGGCCGAGAATGAGAAATTTCATAGGGGAGTTTCAGAATGGAAAGTAAGTCAGAACTTCGCGCCGTTCTTTCGGAAGGCAACGAGCTTTTCCCTGATCGAAGCATCATGCAGCGAAAGTATTTCGGCCGCAAGCACCGCCGCGTTTTTTGCACCGGCTGAACCGATTGCAACGGTGGCAACAGGAATGCCCGCCGGCATTTGAACGATGGAATACAGCGCGTCCACTCCATTGAGCGCCGAGCCTTCGAGCGGAACACCGATTACGGGCAACAGGGAATGCGATGCGGCAACACCGGGAAGATGCGCAGCCATGCCCGCTGCCGCAATAATAACCGAGTAGCCGTTCTTCTCTGCATCTTTGCAGTATTGAGCGGTCTCATCAGGGTTACGGTGAGCGGACGATACTTTCAACTCATACGCGATGCCGAATTTGCCCAGATAGTCCGTGCAGCCTTGCATCACCTGCTCATCACTCTTGCTGCCGAGAAGAATTGCAACCTTTGCCATGACGATCTTTCGATTGGGAAAATTGCAGCCGGTAGTCGGCTACGAGGATTATAATTCGACTTTTGCAGTATACGGGAAGTTTTCTTTTTCGCACATGCGCCAGATTGCCTGGCAGGAAAATTTGTTTTCGTACAATGCGCGTCCCATGATCACAGAGTCAACGCCAAACTTTTGCAGTTCCTGTACTTTGAGTAAATCATCGAGTCCGCGAACACCGCCGGCTGATGTCACCCGCAACCCGCCCAGCTCCCCGATCTGACGCAACACGTCGAAATTCACTCCTTCGAGACTCCGGTGCAGGTTCACATCGGTAAAGACGATCCGTTTAAATCCGAGAGCTTTTGCATTTATTGCAACCGAGAGCGGCGTGAGTGCGGAAGTTTTTTCCCATCCATGCGTTGCAGCGCAACCGTCGATGGAATCAATACCGATAACAACTTTGCTCGGGGTGAAAGTATCAAGAGCTCGTTTTGCGTCATCCGGATTCTCGATTATCATGGTGCTGAGAAGGACCCGGTACACGCCAAGGTCAAATGCTTTCTTCACATCTTCGAACGTACGCATTCCGCCGCCCAGCTCCACCGGGATATCGATCGCCCTCACCATCTGTTTCACGATCTCGGTGTTCATCGGCCGGCCGGCTATGGCGCCATCGACGTCCGTTACGTGCAGCGATTTTGCATTCTCTAGCCGCCAGAGTTTTACCATGCGGATCGGGTCGTCGGAATACACGGTTCCATCGATGCCCACGACCTTGCGCACGCAGTGTTCGGACTTTATTTCAATTGCGGGAATAATCAACAACATTGCTTTTTCCTCTCATCATCAAGTTGCAGAAAAAGGGTATGAATTTCAACCGGGGGTGCAGCGTCCAACCTTTCTTTTCTTGCAACATTTCAGTAGAATGAAACGGCACTTCCAACATTCTCCTATCCGGTTTTCAATCATCTGCCATGAAAAAAATCATTCTTCTTGCTTTCAGTATTCTATGGTATTGCCCGCCCACGGTGCAGTCCGAGCCCAAGCTTATTGTTGTTATCGACATCGATCAATTTCGGTATGATTATCTTCCGCGCTTCCGTCAATACTTTGGAGTCGGGGGATTTAATTATTTGCTGGAGAACGGTGCCAACTTTACAAACGCCAGCTATAAATACGGAGCGACGACCACCGGCCCCGGGCATGCCACAATGCTGAGCGGCGCGTATCCCAACCTAAACGGCATAATCTCAAACGAATGGTACGATCGCGAAACGCATGCGCCGGTTTACTGTGTTGAGGACAAAACCGTTTCTCTTCTCGGCAGCGTTGGCGATGGACGATCGCCGCGAAATTTCACAGGCTCGTCATTCGGTGATGAACTGCGGTTGAAAAACGGATTCCGTTCAAAAGTGGTGTCTGTCTCCAACAAGGACCGGGCGGCGATTCTGATGGCGGGGAAAAATCCCACAAGTGCTTTTTGGATGAGGGATTCGGTTTTCGTTTCATCCACCTACTACTTGAAGAAATTGCCGGATTGGGTGCAGGCATTCAACCGGTCGGGACTCATAAAATCTTACTTCGGAAAAACTTGGGTTAAAAAACTCTCCGAGTCAGCGTATGGATTTCTTGACGAGGACAATGCGCTATATGAGAAAGATGAAAACGGGATGGGCCGGGTGTTTCCTCATAAAGTGGTTGGAAAGGATGCCACGAAAATTACTCGGTCGTATTATGACGCTTTCTGGTCGAGCCCGTTTTCCGCCCAGGTGCTGGCTGAATTTGCCAAGCAGGCAATTGAAGCGGAGCGATTGGGACAACGAAGCATTCCTGACATGCTGTGTGTGAGTTTTTCCGCGGTCGATGGTGTCGGACATGCGTATGGCCCGCAAAGCCATGAAATAATGGACATGGCTCTGCAGATGGACGGAATTCTAGCGGACTTTTTTTCTTATATCGACAAGAAAATAGGATTGAGAAATTGTGTTTTCGTTCTCACTGCAGACCACGGCGTTGCCCCAATACCGGAATATCTTCTGTCGCAAAATCCCCACGCAGATGCCGGCCGAATTCCGGCGAAGACCATTGAATCGTTTTGCTCGCGTGTTCTCAGAGCAAAGTTCGGCGAACCCGAGAACGGGAAAAAGTGGATTGAAGCAATTGAATCGAACAATATTTATCTCGACCGCAGAACGCTCGCGCAACCGGGTTTTCCATCTCTTGACATTGTTTCGAAAGCGCTCGCCGATACGTTGATTACACTCAATCCGATCGCCTTGGCGTATACAGCGAACGAATTAGGGGGCGTTGCCACGAACACGATAGAGGGCAAACTGCAACGCAACTTTAGCAAGCTTCGCAGCGGGGATGTAGTGTACGCATTGAAACCGTACTGGATCGAAGGTGATTCTCCTTTCGGCGCGACACACGGCTCGCCTTACGACTATGATACACATGTGCCCCTTCTGCTTGTGGGAGAGGATATCAAAAAGGGGACGTATGTGGGCGAGGCAAGTCCGGTCGATATCGCACCAACCTTGTCTGCTCTCCTTGGCATCGAGTTTCCAGCGGGAAGAGAAGGACGCGTATTGAACGAAGCATTCCGCTAAACTGTTTTCTTACTCTCATGATCAACCATTTATCAATCTGTTATGGAATCACCATCCTCCGCGAATACGAAAGCCGATTGGATTCACACTCCTGCATTCCGTAAACGGCGCGCAATAAACTGGCTGACGCTTGGCTTTACGTATGCGGCGATGTATATGGCGCGCTACAACTTCGCTTTCGCGAACAAGGATCTCTCCGATACCTACGGTTGGTCGAAAGCCGATATCGGGTGGATCATTTCGTTTTCGACAATTATTTATGGCATCGCGGCGATCGTGAACGGCCCGATTGCTGACCGTATCGGCGGACGCAAAGCCATGATCATTGGCGCATCGGGTGCGGTGGTGTTTAACGTTGGGTTCGGCCTGGGCGCGTATCTTGGATTTCTCGGAACAGGAACGCTCCTCATCGGATACCTTGCAACAATGTGGACGCTGAACATGTACTTTCAATCGTACAGCGCCATCGCACTCATCAAAGTGAATTCGGCGTGGTTCCACATTCGGGAGCGCGGAGTGTTCTCCGCCATCTTCGGATCGATTATTCAGTTGGGACGGTTCGGCGTGTATATGTTAATGACTGTTCCGGCTGTTGTCCTGTTGCCGTGGCAATGGAAATTTTTTCTGCCCGCTTTAATCGCGTCGTTGTTTGTCCTGCTTACATTCCTTTTCGTACGCGATACGCCAAAGAATGCAGGGCTTGAAGAATTCGACACACATGATGCAACGAGCGGCGATACCGGGGAAATTACGTTTTCATATGTCGCGAAGAAAATCTTTACAAACCCGATAACTATTACAATAGCCGCGGCTGAATTCTGTACAGGCGTTGTGCGGAAAGGATTTGAGGAATGGTTTCCCCGCTACATGCAGGAGGTGCAGCATCTTTCGCTCGACAATCCGATTTTTCAGCGGAATGCTCTCTCCATTGTTCTTGCCGGCGTCGCCGGTGCGTTCACCGCTGGCATTGCGTCGGATAAACTGTTCGGTACACGTCGTCCGCCCGTTGCGTTCATTGGCTATTTGCTGCAGGTAATAAGTCTGGCGGTCGTGTGGGCTGCGCCAAGTTTGTTTATGGTGGTAGCGGCGTTTGTTCTGAATTCATTCGCAATCTCGATGGTGCACTCTATGTTATCAGGAACGGCGTCGATGGATTTTGGTGGAGCGCGTGCAGGTGCGACTGCTGCGGGAATGTTCGACGGCATGCAATATATCGGAGGTTCCATCATGGGCTTAGGTATGGGATCGCTTCTCGATGCATATGGCTGGAGCGTGTGGGGACCGAGCATGATAGGGTTTTCGGTTCTCGGTGGCATACTCATGTTGAAACTTTGGAATGTTGTTCCCAAAGGACGGGCCGCTCATTGAGCGCCGCCATCCATGCGAACAATGGTGTAAAAAGGGAGGTGTGGTGAAATGTTGAAAGCAGCGGAGGGAAGCACACGACGACTTATCCAGCTTTGTGTTGGATATTTCGTTTTCTACGTCATCACCGGCGTGAGCGTGAAGTATTTCACCGGGAGTCCCTTGCTCGGTTATCCCGGCATGAAAGAGATCGAGTATCTCGTCTACAGCACAATCGGCGGAAACCTTATCGCCCTTTCAGTGGCAGTTGTGTTGCGATGGTATCGCATCAAATCCAACAAGATTATTACGTGGGGTAAGCTTCGTTTTCCATCGGAAATACTCTACATCATTCCATCCGGTATCTGCACTGCGATTGTCATCCCGACAACAACACTGATGTACATGCTTCCCATTTCAGTGATGGTGGCGATGGTCATTATGCGGGCGAGCGTGATCATCATTAGCCGCATTGTTGATGCAGTGCAGATCAAACAGGGAATACTCACAAAGCACGTCTACGCTGAAGAAAATTTTGCAATGATGTTCGCGTTGCTGGCGGCGGCGGTGAATATTTTTTGGGTGGGCGCCGGGGATTTCGATTTCATTCACTCGCCCGCAGCGGTAACGATTCTGGGCAGTTACATTCTTGCGTATTCGATCCGCATCTACATCATGAATTATTACAAGAATACGAGAGCCAAGGGCGTACAGCTGGATAACAACGGGTTCTTTGCGATTGAACAGATTACAGCCTCGGCGGTGATGTTGACTGTTGGATATGTTCTGTTCAAATCACCTGAGTGGTTTGGTGCCACCGGTGAGCAACTGCTTCTTTTCCACGGCAGCATAACGGATCCGAAACCATTCTGGGGTTGGGCGATTGTAGCTGGCCTCGCATTCGGGCTTGTCGCGTTTTTCTCCGTGTTCATTTTTATGTTCAAGGGCAGGACGGCAACATTCGCCGGGCTTGTGAACAGGCTTACGTCGCTGGTCGCCGGTACGACGGCTACGCTGGTTTCGTTCTTTGTGTTCGGCGGGAAGTTTCCAAAGATACAGGATTGGTTCTCGCTCGTGCTGATTCTTGTTGCGGTCGGATTCCTGACGAAGGCGGAGAAGAAGCGGACACGAGAGTTGCTCATGGCGTGTGAGATTGAAAATGAAGAAAGCGCGCAGAAATAAAACCCCGTAACGTTTTGTCGGTGTCTGGCCGAGTCACTGCTGGGTTTGGCCGCAATGGCGAATCCTCCTTGCAGCCAAAGAGCAGGAGCAGAATGAAAAGAAAACGTAGAGTTAGCGGTAAACGGATTCTATTTTTTCATTCCCCATAACTTTTTCGTTACGCGCTCAAGCTCCGGCGCGATCTTCGCAGGGTCGTCTGTCTTCTCCGGCATATTCTCAAAAGCAACGTACGGGACTTTAAATCCCTTCACCTCAATGTAGTCAGGATTTTTTGCCGTCAGTTTTTCCCAATCGTTTATCTTGTAATAGAAGTCCATTTTTTCGTCGGGCAGCGAGTGATGAAGAATGGATGCCTCTTCGCCGGGTCGCGCACGGCGTCTGTTCTTACGCACCGATTCCTCGTAGGGTACTTTTATATAGATGAGCGCCGCCCGCTTCAGAATTTCCTCGTGCAAAAAACTCATCGCTTCAAAAATTCCATTCTCTCCACCGCGTGCAAATTCAATCAATGTTGTCATTGAGTCATGATAGTTGGGATTGCGAGCAAGTTTTTTTCTGTACTCAAGATTGATCCGCTCGATGTAGAGATTCCAGATAAAATCATCTTTGAACCAATATTTATCATCCGTCCAGATACGCGGCTTGCCGTGTTGCGTGAGGATGTCATCGATCTCAAATGTTTCCCACACATACACAAAGTCATCGAGCTCTTCGAAATTCGATATGTGGAATTTGTTCAGTCGCTCGGTGGGATTCGCTTTCTTTAAAAAGTCGATGACCTCGGATTTGCCTGCGGCCGGTCGGCCTGTGATGATAAGAATGGGAAAGTTGTTGCTCATGCGGCGTTCTTCCTTTGTCTATTTGATAATTTGAATTCGATTTTCTGCCGGCGTGTTGATTACTTTCGCCTTCCGTGCAGCATTCTCGACTACCTGAAATACTGTCTGCTTCAGATAAATCGGATGATGGATTTCCAGCCCGAAGTATTTATCCGCCTGTCCCACCATGAAATCATTCGCGGCGCAGATGTAGCGGCGGGTTGGCTTTAACGGCTTTCCGTTCACCTTCGCCTCAATAAGCTTGAAATTACCACTGGCGTCCTGGCGGACTTTTGCAGTAATGCCTGAAAAGAGAACCGACTCGTCTCTTTTGCGGGTAAACAGAATTACCGATTCAAGTTCCTTGCCGGTGAGCTGGAACGTTGTAAGAATATTGTGGAAGGGGAGAACCTCGAACAATTCCTGTTTTGTCAGCGGCCCTGCTGAGACGTTGGCGCGTATGCCGCTGCTGTTCGTGAACGCGATATCGGCGTGTGCCGCCTCGCGCTGGGCATCCGTAATAAAATTGCCAACGTTGCTTTCGCCGCGGCTGCGTTCCCAATCGACTTTCAGATCGGCGATAACCTCGCTGTACTCTTTGTTAATTTCCGTGTTCATCGAATCCACGAGCGCAGAAAGCCGCGTTGCGGGACGGTTATTGGTTGCCCAGAGCTGGATCAGTTTTCCGTTATACTTTGTCACCTTGTCGTTGTCTACTGTTATTTCCAGCTCACCCAGATTTTCGCAGCGCGATCCGGTCTGGACGATGATAACGTCGTTCACGATTTTCGGCTTGGTCAGTCGCGTGTGCGAATGTCCGCCCACCACGATATCGAGCCCATGCGTATTCATTGCCAGCAAGGAATCCTGATCGACACCCTGATGTGTTACGGCAATGATGAGGTCGGTTTCCTGATCGATCTTGTCGATGATCTTTTGTGCCGTTTCCGAGGGAGAGAGGACTTTGATGCCCGTAAGGTTATTTTGATTGACGAGTCCGTATAGGCCCTGCGCCATCAACCCGAAAATCCCTATACGCAATCCGCCGCGCTCGAGTATGATGTAGTCTTTGTTGTTGACCGGGAATTCATTTTTTGCGTTCACAATATTTGCGGAGAGGGTCGGGAAGTTTGCAATCTTCGTAAGGCCGATGAGATTTTTTTGTGAAACGTCAAAGTCGTGGTTGCCGATGCACCACGCGTCATAGCGGACGAGGTTCATCATTTCAAACAGTGCACCGCCTTCTGCACCGCGGTAGGACCGGTCAGTAATCGGATTGCCCGTCATAACGTCGCCGCCATCGAGGAGCAAGACATCCGGCTTTACTTTCCGGATGCTGTCGATTGCAAATTCAAGTTCCCTGAATCCGCCGACGAGGGGTTTCGGCGATTGCCTGATCCACGTCGCTTCGTGCGGAACAAACGCTGCATGTATATCGTTGGTGTGAAGTATTGTAAGCGTCTTCGGCTGCCCGAATGCTGTCGCAACAAGAATAGTGCAGCAAACAAACGCCAGTGATCGCAGGATGGATCGTAAGTTGAATGACATTGAAAAACAATGGATGTGAAGGGAAAAGTTATATTCACCAATAATCTACAAAGAAAAAGAATAATATTGGTAGATGGAGTAGCTAGGTTTTTGTATTTTTAGAGCACGTATGAGACTTTTACTTGCAGTTCTTCTCACATTATTGCCAGACGGCCTCAGGTATGAAGAAAAATTCACTCCACAGAGTCCGGTCGTGCTGTTGGGCGGTGAGGAATTGACCTATGAGGTATCGTGGTCAGTGTTCAAGCTTGGACTCATCAGAATCAAAACGCTCCCGGCTCAAAATCCGGGATCGGCTTTCAGTTGTGTTGCGTATTCAGATTCGTATAATCTGCCGTTTGTCGACTTCCACGCACTTTCTACCTCTGAAATGGATTCGACTCTCTTCTCGGTGGGTGCATCGCTCTTTGAGAAGAAGGAGAACCAATGGATGCGCCAGATATATTATTTTACACCCTCAACCCGAACGTACGTTACTGAAAATGCAGTTGTGAAAGATCTCCATTCCGCTCCTCTCGCACCCCCAACATACGACACGCTGAAACTTTCGTACAGCCGTTTTCAGGACGGCACATCGATTCTCTATTTCGCCCGCGCACACGCGCATGATTTGAAACCAACTTCTGTTGCGACGCTTGTTCGCGGAAAAGCCGGTATCACCAATTTTTATTTTCCGGGAGAACGGACGACTGAAACGATTGACGCTGTTTCTCATCCCATAAAAGTAATTCAGATTGAGGGGAAAGCGGACTTCGAAGGAATCTTCGGGCTGACCGGCGACTTTGTTGGCTGGTTTTCCGATGATGCTGCCGCGATTCCAATCAAAGCAAAAATGAAAGTGATTTTGGGAAGTATTACGCTGGAATTGAAGGAATGGAAACGTTCCGGCTGGTCTCCGCCGGGAGCGTAGTTCTTGTCACATCATCAAATCCCGCCTTGATTCTCCTTTGCCGTAAGTTTACATTAATACACCATTTCTCTTCTGCGGCGCGTTTCATTCACAACTTTCGTATTCGGTTTGAACAACCCTGTTCTCATGTGTGTATTGGTGTGCAGTCTCCGTTTTGCCGTACTGGCGCAAACGGATTCCGTTGCACATTCAATTCCAGCCGATTCTCTTTCTGCCTTCACCCCGCAACCAAACACTGTTTCCCGTGCCGAATATCTTCCGGCATGGCATGAAATGTTTACACGCGTTCCCGGCGACTGGGGACGGTTCGCGGTCGATAATTTCCGCGTCGAGAAAATTCCCGCGATAGCGGGGCTTGCAGGGCTCACTGCGGCGCTCGTACTATCGGATCAGGAAACTTGGCGCGCAACCAGCGACTTCAGTAACGCTACCTCAGGACGCAGAAGCTTCAAAAATTTTTGTGTTGAGATGGGGGATGGAAGAAGTGTGCTCGGGCTTGCGGGCGGATTCGCAATTCTCGGATGGGCTACAGCCGACAACCGTGCTCTGTCCACAGCGAGCCAAATAGTGGAAAGTTATCTTTCGTGCGGCATTACCGTGCAGCTGTTGAAACATATCGCCGGACGTGAACGCCCGGAACGCCAGTCCAGTAACAGCGGACGATGGCGGCCTCTGCCAAATCAAGCCGAATATCATCGTGCGGTGCCGAGGTACGATTCATTCCCATCGGGTCATACTGCGGCTGCCATGGCCGCCGTAACAGTCGTGATTGAAAACTATCCGGAAGAGCGCTGGCTGCGTCCCGTTGGTTACGGCATTGTTGCGCTTGTGGGGTTTGGACTCGTGAGCAAGGGCTGGCATTGGTACAGTGACCTGCCGCTCGCAATTGCATTGGGACATCAATTCGGAAAAATTGCGGCGCATCCCAAAGGCGTTGCCGAAACAACAGGTTTGCCGCAGCCTGCAAAAGTTACGTTCGCACCGGCAATAAGCAGCAATGGGGCGGGAATTTCAGTGGCGGTTTTATTTTGATCAAACGGGATTGTCGGGAGATGATGAAAAGAGTTGCTTTGTTGTTAGTGGGATTTGTTTCGATCTGCGGCGCAGGAGAAAAAAATATTCCGTTTAAAGAACTTTCGGATTCGACTGTTGCGGCGAATACCGCACGCGATACAATTCGGTTTTCATTGAATGAACGCTCCTCAACGGATTTGCAATGGTACACAATGTTCCAGCGCATCCCGGGCGATTGGGTGACATTTGCCAACCGGAATATCCGCGAAGAAAGAATTCCGATTATCGCGGGCATCGCAGGTATAACCGCGTTTGCAATCTGGACGGACCAGCCTGTGTGGGAAGCATCCGACCGCTGGTACAAAGGATCGAAAACAGTCAAGAAGATCAGCGACTATTTTGAATTTATGGGAGATGGAAAACCGCAGTTCGGGCTTGCCGCGGCATTCGGGGCATTCGGCTTATTGGCAAAAGACGATCGGGCTCTCAGGACGGGGAGTCAATTGGTAGAAACTATTCTCGCATGCGGTACAGTTGTTCAAACATTGAAGCACATCACCGGCCGCGAGAGTCCGTTTGTTTCTTCCCGCATCAATGGCCGCTGGGTGTTCTTCCCGAATCAACTGGACTACCACAAGAAAGTTCCGTACTACGACGCGTATCCATCCGGGCATATCGCAACTGCGACCGCAACGCTCACCGTGATCATGGAAAATTATCCGGAGTGGAAACCGTGGCTCAGGCCGCTCTCGTATTTCATCATTGCGGGAATAGGTGTCGGACTTTCGAACACGGGTATTCACTGGTGGAGCGATTTCCCGCTTGGTATTGCGCTCGGATATGAGTTCGGGATGATCGCCTCGCATCCCGAAGGACTCGATCTTGTGAAGGCGGGTGATGAAAACGCCACAAAGCTTTCACTCCTTCCAAACATTTCTCCGACAGGGCAGGGCGTTACGGTTTCGTTGCAGTTCTAGGTTGGAGATCAAATCTTACCACAGAGCGAGCGAAGAAAAGCGAGGCCACGATGGGAAACCGTGCATAAAAGAAAATCCCACTCCGAGTTCTCTCAAACCTGCGGTTACTCTGTGGTGATCTTTACTACTTGAGGATTAACATCTTCTTCGTTTCGCTGAACGATCCGGAAACTAGCCGATAGAAATACACACCGCTGGTTATAGCTACGCCATCGAACTTTGTTCTGTACGATCCCGCTTTTAAATCCTCATTCACCAGCGTTGCAATCTCTCTTCCAACCACATCAAATACTTTCAGGGATGTCCGCCCGGGAGCTGCAACCGTAAATGCGATGGTTGTAGATGGGTTGAATGGATTCGGATAGTTTTGTTC
>JBKJJX010000353.1:0-18211 GCA_046597825.1 Bacteroidota bacterium
ACAGGCGCTGCGGCACTGCCGGTGTTTCGGAAATAGACGAACGTCTGCAGGTCCCGGCCTAGCAGGACATCATAGTCGCCATCGCCGTCAAGGTCTTTCAATGTCGGGTAGGAATTCAAACCGATATCGGGAATGCCCGCAACGAGCGCGTCATCCTGAACAAAATGAGGCAGAAAGCGTGTGCCGGTATTGCGGAATCCCATGGTAATGCCAGGTGTTGGCCCGCCAAACAGCGACTCCCCAATTCCGACAAGCAGGTCAAGGTCGCCATCGCCGTCAAGGTCGGCAAATGCCGGCTTCGCATCCGTACCGATCACCGCATTGACATCTGTGAACACGCTATCAACGCGTTGCCAGATTGGTTGAACAGTGTCGCCAATATTTCTGTAGAACAGAATGCCGTTATATCCACCCACAAGCAGGTCGAGATCGCTGTCGCCATCGAGATCACATGTTGTCGGATAATCAGAGTTCGTTCCGGCCATTCCGCGTGCGTAAATCGAAGAAAGCATCGATGTATCAGCCAGGAATTTGGGCGGCATGTTCGGACTAAGGTTCCGAAAATATCCCACTCTTGCAGACGATCCATTCCCCAAAATCAGGTCGGGCTTCCCGTCCGCGTTCAAGTCAGCAAACTCCGGCGCAGAAAAGTTCTGCACCGCTACACCCGACGGATTGAAAACAGAATCTACCTTCAACCACTGTTGTGCATTGGATTCATGGACGAGGAATACGATCATCGTAACCAGTACCAAGTGCTTCATCACGCAACTCCTTTTAAAAGGTTGTATAAACAAGGACATTCTTTCATCTAAAATCAACGAGAGTGGCGGTAATGTCTCAGTTTCAAATCAGGCTTAGCTCTCCAACCATGTCATGCGGAAGCGCTCTTTTTCAGTTCCTTTCAAGTTGTTCTTGGTCCGGATTACAAATAAGAACATTTCGGAATGACTGTGCTTCCAAACTGAGACACTACTGGAGTGGCTCTCATCTTGCATTCTTTATGGTTTTGTAGTATTGTTCATCCACATTTCAGTTGAACGCGGTCCGCACTCTCGCCGAAACGCGGTCAACTCATCCTCGAATACATTTTACGCCGGAGGAATACATGGCAAAGACCGCACCCGTCGCCCAACCCAAATCAAGCAAAGTCTCTTCTCTTGATCCGCTCATCGAAAAGCTTAACTCGTTCTCTGCAGATAATTATTGGGATCTGGGAAAATTTCTGGTGGAAAGGGTCATCCCCACCGCATTAAAAGAAGGAATTTTCGGTGAACAAATTTTGAAGCGCATGGCGGACGTTCCGGGATTCAAATTTCCGTACAGCATGCTCAAACAGTGCCAGATGTTTTACACGTACTATCCCGATGTGGAGAAGCGTGCACTGCCCGAGATTTTTTATTTCGATCTCGCCACAAAAGTTGACGACAGCCGGAAGCGATCCGAGTACGAGAAAACAGCTATTGCAAACAAATGGACAATCTCTGACTTACAAAAGAAAATCAGAGAAGATGAACAGACGCGTCGTGAAGATGAAAAGACGAGATTTGGATTTGATTTGAAAGAGCGTAACGTCTGGTCGTTTGATGCGCCCGATCCGCGGTTCGGAAAAGCGGGCTACAAGGGGCGGCTTGCGGGACAAATCGTTGCCAATGCGCTCTTCTATTATACTGAACCGGGATGGCGCATTGTTGACCCCATGGCGGGAAGCGGAACAACCGGAGATATTATTGCGTCTGTGCCACATTTCAGCAACCGCAGCGTGAAGATGTATGATATCGATCCGAGCAGCGAGTCGATTCAGCGAGCGAACATTGTACAAACGGGAATACCCGAGCAATCCGGAACGGTGGACTATGTGTTCCTTGACCCTCCGTCGGATTTTTATCCGCGCTCGGAGGATTCGGATTTCTCGGCAAGCGCAGCGAAAGCCGAGACCATGATGAAGCTGAAAACGATTGTGCGTGAAGGAGTACGGATTCTAAAACCAAAAGGCAGGATTTCCATCATTGTCGAAACAACAGTCGGCAACTTCGGCTTCATAGATTTTCCGTTCGAGGTTGCATCCGTTTTGAAAGAACTGAACATGACTCCGGTCGGCAAAGTCTATCTTCCACGTCGAGGCGACGCATCAAAGATCCGCGCCCACACCTCGGGTGAAGGCCCGAGACCGATGGCATCAGAATGCAGAGAACTGCTCACATTTCAGAAACAATAAAAAGGCGGGTTATGGCAAAGGCAAAGAAGTTATCTGCGAAAGAAATTACTGCAGCAGTAAAATCACTCACGGGCTGGAAGCTTCAGAAAAAAAAGTTGCACAAAGAATTCAAATTCAATTCATTCGTCGAAGCGTTCGGCTTCATGGCGCGTGTTGCATTTATCGCGGAAAGCATGAACCATCATCCCGAATGGTTTAACGTGTACAACAAAGTCATTATTGATTTGACAACGCATGACGTTGGCGGGGTAAGCAACTTCGATATTCAGTTTGCCAAGAAGGTCGGGGAGTTGTAGAAAAACAGCAGATGGCAAGAACAGCAGCGCCTGCCCGGTATCGGACAGGCGCTTTAGTTTTCTGTTACTCTTTTGTTATTGATTCTACGAGAGAATTGAAATCCCCTTCAGCGGCAGCGACAGTCTTTGCCGGACCTGTGAGTTTAAAGAACACCGATCCCGATGGAGCGGAGATGATAGCTCCGAGCAACCGGTAGTTATCTTTTTTTCCGCTGGACTGCATCATCGGGCCGCTTGGGGCAAGATACGTACCTGCTACATTTACCAACTCCACTTTCATTCCGTTCACTTCTTTCGAGGAGCGGCCGGGTTTCCCGGCGTTTTCGAATTGGTTCACCCAGCGGTCAATGTTCATTTCGATATCACCACCCTGACCTGTGCCAAAGTAAAACACGCCGCACTCCGCACCTTCATCATCTCCCTTCGCTGCCGGAATGTTATACGTTGCTACTCTCATTTGTCTCGGAGGTCCGGCAGTCCAGGATGAAGGAACGTTCCAATGGACTCCGGCCGCGGCGCTTGTGCTGCTTTCCGTCATGGGCGGATGTCCCTGCGGCAATTCTTTTGGAGGTTCGGCGGCTTTTTTGTTGCACGACGAAAGTACAACAACGGCGAGCAGGAGTGCAAAAAGTTTTTTCATTTCGGTTTCCTTATGGAATAATTGAATGATGTGATTTGTCGTTTCTTATCTTCGAAGCAGTAAAATCCATTCCGCAAAATCACGGAATGCGCCATAGCCGCCTTTGGCTTTGCAAATATGATGAACGGCTTTCTTTACTATAGGCATTCCGTCGGAGGGTGTCGCTGTCAACCCGCCTTTCGCAACTTCGCTCAGCATGTCGAGATCATTGACGTCGTCTCCTATGTAGGCGATCTCAGCCAGGGAGAGTTTCGCTTTTGCAAGAATTTTCTTCAGGGCAGCCTGTTTATCGTCGATACCCAGATAGAGATGAGAAAGCTTCAATTTCTCAGCCCGCCGTTTCAATCCGGGAGATGTTTCTCCGGAAATGTAGCCGGTTTCAATTCCTTGTTTGCGCAGTAGTTCAGTTCCCATTCCATCTCGAATCGAGAACCGCTTCATCACTTCTCCGGCTTTGGAAAAGTAGACTCCGGTATCGGTCAACACGCCATCGCAATCCGACAGGACGAGCTTGATATTGCCCGCACGCCGTTTCAATTCGTTGTGTGAAAGATGGACTGAGCTTTTTGCAGACAACAATGTTCCTTTCTTCTCATCTAACTTAAAAAAGATAAAGGAATCCGGCGTACAACACAAGGCTAGGTTGTATTGCGGAGTTGTTTTATCTACATTTCAACCGTTTGCCCCACGAAATATTTCCCTATTTGTCCGGCACATGTCCCATCAAACTCCAAAAAATAGCGGCAAAGCGTCGACAATGGATGCTCAGTCGCGCTTGCCCTTAAAAATCACGCTCATTTATTTGCTGCTTGGTGGAGCCTGGATTACTCTTTCCGATTATGTGCTTTCCTTGCTCGTTACCAACGGTGCGATATTGATGAAGCTGTCTGCAATAAAAGGATGGATATTTGTCATCGTCACTGCGTTGATTCTGTATGGATTGTTGCAGCGGCATGTGCTTGCACAAAAAAAACTGGAGAACCAACGAAGCGGCGCGCATGAGCAAATCATGTTTCAAGCTCGACTTTTGAACGTTATCGAGCAGGCAGTGATTGCGACCGATGTAAACGGCATTATTATTTATTGGAACCGCGCCGCTGAAAAATTGTATGGATGGCTTGCTACCGAAGCCATTGGAAAAGACGTTATGGTGCTTGTCCCGGGAGGACCGTCGACGGTTCAGGCAGCCGAAATTATGGAGAAGATAAAAGCGGGCGAAAGCTGGTCCGGCGAATTTGAAGTACAGCATCGCAACGGAAGTTCTTTTCCTGCTCACGTCACCGATATGCCAATTTATGATGAGGGCGGAAGACTCGTGGGCGTTATCGGGGTTTCAAGCGATGTTACCGAACGCAACCGGACTGAACAAGCCGAGAGAAGATCAAACGAGCGCTTTCAGCTTATTGCAAGTGCAACCAACGATGTGGTGAAGGACTGGGATGTTCCCAATGACCGGATCTGGTGGAACGAAACATTGACCAAGAGATATGGGTATGATGAAAATTCAATTACAACTCTTGAGGAGTGGGAATCGCGCATTCACCCCGATGACCGTGAAAGTGTTCACACAAGTTTTCACGCCGCATTAGCAAGCAAAACTCCGGCCTGGTCGCACGAGTATCGCTTTCTGCATCTCGATGGATCATACGGATACGTTTTGGACCGCGAATCGCTGGTGTGTGATGAGAAAGGAAATCCCGCCCGTATGCTTGGCTCGCTACTGGATATTACGACGTTGAAACTTGCCGAACTGGACCAGCGGTATCTGGCCGAAGAGCGCGACAGAATTCTGAAGCAACTCCAGCTTCAGTTCGAACGAATGCCTATCGGCTATATTGTGTACGACGAACAATTCAGGATTCGCGAATGGAACCCTGCATGCGAGAAGATTTTTGGTTACAGAAAGCAGGAGATGCTCGGCAAACAACCGTTTGGGTTCACCGTTCCCCTTTCCTTTCGGCCTCAGATCGCTGATCTGATCAAGCAGCTAAAAAAAAGCGATCAGACGTTGAACAGCACCAATGAAAACATCACTAAAAGCGGCCGGACAATACTTTGTGATTGGTTCGATACACCCTTGCGCAATGATCGGGGTGAATACGTTGGAGCGATGTCGATGGTTCTGGACATTACGGAGAGGAAAAAATACGAGGATGAAATTTCCGGAGCGCTCAGTTATGCGAATACCGTTATCGAGCGATCACCAATCGGAATCACTACATATAAAGAGTCAGGTGAGCTCGTAACGGTGAATGAAGCGCAGGCCCGGATCGATGGAGTTTCGAGGGAACAATTGAGCAAGCAGAAATTCCAACAGCTTGCCTCGTGGAAAAAATTCGGGCTTTTGGATTCTGCCCTTGCTGCCCTCGAAACCGGCACGGAACATACAATTGAAACGCACACTGTTTCTCCGACCAAACAGGATGTGTGGCTTTCTTGCCGGTTCGTTCCATTCCGCTATGGGCAGGAATCACGGCTTCTCGTCCTGATGAATGATGTTACGGAACGGCGTCAAGCCGAGGAAGTGTTGAAAGAATCAGAAGAACGTTTGAGAAAACTTTCCGCATATCTGCGAAAAGTTCAGGAAGAAGAACGGAAACGGATTGCTCTTGAAATCCATGATGAACTCGGACAACAACTCACTGTTCTGAAGATTGAAGCCGGCCTTGTGCAAAAAGCCGCGCTGCGGTTTGATAAGAAAATAGAAACCGGTCCGCTCCTGGAGCGCGCCAGCGCACTCTCGACGACAATTGATGCCGCTATTGCAACCGTTCGCCGGATCGCAACGGATCTACGCCCCGGTGTGCTGGATAAACTTGGATTGATGGATGCGCTGCAATGGCAGGCGCACGAATTTAAGAAGAGAACCACAATAGACTGTACACTCACAGCCGATATCACCGATACGGTTTTCTCAGAGGAAATATCCATTACACTGTTCCGGATTTTTCAGGAGTCGCTCACCAACGTAGCGCGCCATTCCGGTGCAACGGATGTCAGAGTTTCACTCACATTGGTGGACGGAAATGTTGAATTGCTAATCGAGGATAACGGGCGGGGAATTACACCGGAGCAACTGCAAACACCCACATCATTGGGACTGCTGGGAATCTCGGAACGGGCACGGATACTCGGAGGCACTGCTTCTGTTACCGGAGAACAAGGAAAAGGCACAACGGTGTTTGTGCGGCTGCCGTTCGGCCGGCACACCCGGACGATCGGGGATGCACCATGATTCGCATTCTCATTGCAGATGATCACGCCCTTGTGCGCGCAGGACTAAAACGAACACTCGGCGATGAAGTGGACCTGAAAGTTGTCGGCGAAGCGAAGAATGCGGATGAGGTGCGTGACATCGTCCAAAGCACGCCTGCTGATCTTCTTCTCCTTGATATCTCAATGCCCGGCGCAAGCGGACTTTCACTGTTGCAGGATGCATTGCGTATCAACAAGAACATAAAAGTGCTGATCCTGAGCATGCATCCCGAAGAACGATTTGCAATCCGCGCTTTGAAGGAAGGGGCAGCCGGATATATGACAAAGGAGAGCGCCCCGGAAGAACTCGCACTCGCCATCAGGAAAATTGCCGGGGGGAAAAAATATGTAAGCAGCCAGCTTGCTGAAAAACTGGCAGATGAACTTCAATCCGATAGCTCTGCACTGCCGCACGAGCTTCTTTCCGAACGCGAGCATGAAGTGTTCGACATGATTGCGAAAGGAAAGAGCGTGGGTGAAATTGCAAGCCAACTCTCCCTCAGCGTCGCCACCGTGAGCACACACCGCCGACACATTCTGGAGAAAATGCATCTGCATACAAACGCGGATATTGTCCAGTATGCCTACGGAAACAATTTGATGCAGTAATTCATTTCTAACAACTCCACACAAAATTTCTACAAACTTGTAACCAGACGGAACCTTGTTCGGGGTCCTGGCGTTCCCAAGCAAAGGAAGCACTTTCACTCAACCAAGGAGGCCGTCATGCCAGTTCGAACAGTTTTAGGTTTATTTACCGCTCTACTCATTTTTTCCTCTTTTGGGAAGGCAGGTGGCAAGGAAGACCTTCAGAAATACTTTAATGACGCCGCCACAAGGGTTAAGGCAACATCTGATCCGTCCGAAAAACGGGAGATCCTTAGTACCTCGTTTGAGAAAATGTCGAAAGCATTGGATGTCGCCCGTAATTCTTCGATGGTTTCAGAGGAAGAAAAAGCGGGTATTAACTTGTTCCGGACCTCCATCGTTGAAAAGCAACATGAGCTTATCGGTCAAAATGGTTTTGACCGCGTTCCCGATGCAAAGCTGGATGCCTTTGCTGATTACGTTGTACAGGACACGGAGCAGGCGGCAGAGTACGTTACCATCAGTGTTGTCACGCTGCTTCTGATTATTATCCTTATCATCCTCATTGTAAAATAGCAGTACACGAAATGTGCAGTCGGCGAATCAAGCAGCTCGCGAATATGATGAGAGATTCTGCGAGCCTGCTTGGTTGCTCGATTGCGTTGCTTGCTTTTTCGTGCAGTTCTGTCCCCACCACTGTCGTTACTTCGCAGGCACTTCCAATAAGATACTCATTCGTATTCATCATTCACGGCGATGGGGATTACCTGTACCATGACCGCGATGGGAATGCGTATCAGGCGGATGAACGTTCTCTTGCAGAAGCTATCGATGTGGCAGTTCAGAATCCGAATGCGGAGGTCTTCATCTTTCACGAAAAATCAAAGAGCCATACCCTGTTGTTTTTCCCCCGGCATGACGGAGAGTTTTATTATTATCGCAACGGCATTCTGATTAATCGGGAATCATATTGGCGGGACAAGCCCGGATTTGCGGAGGAAGCAAAGTTATATCAAAGACATAATGGGTCCGCCTCCCCGGAAATGGTGAAATTGTTTCTTTACTTCGGGCATGAAATTTCCGAAACGGGCGGCAAAGGTTATGATGCCTCCTATCCGGAACGGCCGTTTACCATTCAGGATTTGAAATCAGCTCTCGGACAACTTTCACCAGACTCCACGAAATTCGATCTCGCCATACTGTCTACATGCTTCAATGGAACTCCCTACTCCATTGATAATCTGGGTGAGTACGCCCGCTTTATCATTGCATCTCCCGACAATCTCCACTTATCATATTTTGATCTGGCCCCGTTAAAGAGACTGGAAACGAAATTGACAAGAGAGAACGTTCCGGCATTTGCTAGGGAATTTGTTCGGCAGGCATTCGACAAATTGGCGCCGGAGATCCAAACGGCAATCACTGTTGCGATGTATGATATCGGGCAGGTAAAGGAATATACCGGCGCAGTATCGCAGCTGTACGCTGAAAGACTCGCGTTACTCCGGAACACTTCCGCTCTTGCCGAACATTGCGATTGCGCCGATGATCCGGCATTTACGCGGCCGCGGATGGATAACGGCGTGTACATCCTTTATCGTCCGCCGCATTTCGGGCGCGCAAAAAATAAGCTGACCCATTCCGGCTGGGAATGTTGGAAACCTCTCGCCCCACCGCAGATCAATTAGCCTTCTCCGCTTGTTGCTTTCCGTTATTCAAATCGATAAACTTTCCTCATCTTATGTGAGGAATGATAATGACGCATGACGAAATCAAAACTGTTGCAGTGATTGGTTCGGGCCTGATGGGGCATGGGATTGCGCTTGAGTTTGCGCTCGCGGAATTAAATGTCCGGATCCATGATGTCAGCCGCGAGAAGCTCAACATTGCGACATCAAACATCGGCAAAGATTTGTCAATGCTTGTCGATGCAGGACTCATAACGCGAAGCGAATCAGAGAAAGCAACGCAAAGAATTTTTCCCATCGTGACCCTGGAGGAAGTCGCTAATGCCGATCTGGTTGTTGAAGCGGTGTTCGAGAATCTCCAACTCAAACAATCAATTTTTTCAAGACTGGATGAAATCTGTCCGTCCCGAACAATTCTCGCCAGCAATACATCGACGCTTCTTCCGAGTTCTCTTGCATCTGTAACGCAAAGGCCGGACAAAGTTCTGGTGACGCATTATTTCAATCCGCCGTATCTCCTTCCTCTTGTGGAGGTTGTGAGAGGCAAAGAAACTTCCGACGAAACCATCACCACAGTCATTGAATTCTTAAAGAAGATTGGAAAAACTCCCGCTCTGGTGCAGAAAGAAGTACCGGGGTTTATTGGAAACCGGCTTCAGATTGCATTGTTACGTGAAGCTCTCGCACTTGTAGAGGAAGGCGTTGCTTCTCCGGCTGATGTTGATGTTGTGATCAAAAATAGTTTCGGCAGACGGCTCTCGGCGGCCGGAGTGTTTGAAGTGTTTGAGCTTGCCGGTTGGGATTTGATTCAGGAGATTGCCGGGAATTTGCTGCCATCGATTTCTTCATCAACAAAAGTATCGCCGCTTCTGAATGACATAGTGAGGAAAGGCGAGCTTGGTACCAAGACGGGCAAGGGATTTTATTCGTGGAACCCTGAATCAGCCGAGGCTTTGAGATTACGGATAGCAAATAGATTAATACAGATACAACAATCCTCTCAAAACAAAATGCCGCAATGAGACTTGTTGCGCCAACCGCATTCAAGGGAACGATGTCTCCGCTGGAAGCGGCACAACATCTGGCGCAGCCCGGTGATCGCCTGTTGCCGCTCTCGGACGGCGGTGACGGATTTCTGGAGTGCTTGCATTTTGCTCTGGGTGGACATTTCAAAGAATATCCGGCAGCTGATCCGTTTGGTTGCGTTCGAATGGTGCCGGTACTTGAGTTGCCCGACGGAACAGTTGCGGTTGAGAGTGCAAAAGTTATCGGACTTGCCGGTCTTGCTGCGCCTGATCCTCTCAGAGCAAGCAGTCGCGGACTCGGTGATCTTCTTCTCACTCTGAAATCTTCCTCCCGTTTTTGGATCGGACTCGGCGGCACAGCAACAGTGGACGGAGGAATGTTGTGGCCGGAGTTTCTTCTCCCTCCCACAAAAGTATTTTGCGATGTGCGAACCGGCCTGGCTCAAGCCGCTGAAATATTTGGCCCACAGAAAGGCGCCAGAGCAGAAGATATTCCTGTATTGAAGGAGCGGCTGTTATCACTAGGACTTCCCACAGGAGAATTTACCGGTGCAGCCGGCGGATTAGGAGGCAAGTTGCTTTCTCTGGGCGCGACACTGGTTGCTGGAGCAGAAGAGATTCTGAATGTTGTGGAGTTCGATCGTCATTGTGCGGGATGCGAGGCGGTGGTAACAGGCGAAGGCTGTCTCGACAGAAGTACGCTGGAAGGAAAACTCCCGTTCGTTGTTGCGAAGCGGGCGCGTGAACTCGGGATTAAAGCAATCGGGCGGTTCGGGCGAAAAGGGGCAGGCTGGGAAATTGCGGCGCAGAGTTTTGACGAAGTGTCGTTCGAGACATGATCATTTATCCACAAACTCAATTGCTCTTGATCGCCCGAATGAACGGGAGCCCAAATGATCGGTCACCCGAACATTTAAAGTATATTTGCCGGGTTTAATATCATCCGTTGTAAGCGTTGCAAATTCAGCAGATGATTCTTCTTTCCCCTCTCTCTCTGCCTTCATCAAAACAATACGCTGCTCACCACCCGGGGCATCTGCCGGAGTTAGAAAATATTCCGTAACAAACGATGTCCGTCCATCTGGGTCCGCTGCAAGATTATAAACCTGATAGTAGACATACACGGGATTGTTCGGATGGTACACGCTGAACGGAGTTTGAATTACCTTCATCCCGTTAATTTCGACGCTGCTGAGTGAATTGGACGGCATCAGAAATTCCACATCACTCATAAGAAATTCCCGTGAAGAAAAATCCTTCACACGCGTCCGCGTTCTCCACCGTCCGAGCGCATTAACGCCGAGAGGCCGGACATGCAGCGCAATCGAGTACGAATCTGGCTTAACCATGTAGCGGAACAGACTTGTGATAAACCCGGATGATGCGCGGCTGATCGGGAATGAAATCGTATCCAGCTTGTTCGAAATCGCCTGCGAATTGAGATTTGTAATCGATACGCCAACTTCGCAACTCGCTGTCGAAGTGTTTGGCGGAAGAAGCCCTGCAATGACAGGCATCGGTATTCCATAGCTGATGTTGAGAAGCGATTTTCCTCCTTCGCTTCGAAATGCATTAACGGAACAGGGGATACGGAAGCGCTGCGTCGTGCGCTCCATGTCGTGCGCATCAGTGGAAAGTGCAAGCGCAACATTTTCCCGCGATGCGTCCTTCAGTGTTTCACCGGTATTTAGTTGCTCCAGCTGAACATGGCTGGAGAGCCTGCCAAATCGCGGATCCCATTGTGCAAGCTGATCGAACATCCGCCGGTCAGTCGGAAGTGTTATGAGACGCCAGTTACCATCGGAAAGAGCGAAGTTGAAAATCCAACGTGGAGTTTCCGGCGTCTCAAAATAAAGCCATGATTCGTTTGGATCACTGAGTTTTGACTGTGAGGAGTCGGGCGATTGGTGAAACAGTATCGTCTTTAACTGGTAATCGTCCAGTTGGAGATCAGCCAATCCGCTGCCCGCAGCCTGTTCAATTTGATTCGGCGGACCGTGACGAAGATAGATCAATCCCTTATCGGTAAACTTTTGGTTCAGCGAATATGATTCCGGGAACCGCAACGCCGTCGTCCAATCGCTGGTATTAAATTCTGTGTGGAGACCGTAAAAAATGTAATTCTTCTCGGCATACAGCATCCGCCTGTAATGCTCTATCAGTCGCGCATTCGAACGACTGGCCGCCACCGGATTGCGGATATTCCAAAAAGCGCGGAAGAATGATCGCTTTCTCTCAAGCGTTGAAAGCGTTTTGTACAGATTCAATTCCTCATTGCTCAGAATGTATTTCAGATCTTCAAAGACGAGGCCCGCCCCGAGTTCGCTGCGAATACTATCCACAGCCCGCCAGTAATATTGCTCTGCCGCGGATACTTCTCCCTTTAACACTTTCATTCTCACCATCGAAAGCAATGCAGCTTGACAGGGGAAAAATGGATCCAGATGAAGCATGTTTTCGTAAATGCCGGATGCTTGTGCAAACGTGTCATCTCGCCGCAACATCTCCGCGGTAAAGAATTGTGCGTATGTCGAAGGATGGGCACGCAACCATTTGAATGCATCTGCAGTGTCCGACGCAAAGATAAAATGGTTGTAGAGATGGAAAAGGTTGAGCGGAGGATCGACGAGGTCGGGCCGCAAGCGCAGCTCAGCGTGTGCGAGCTCGAGGGCGTGAACAAATTCTTTGTCATACTCTTCAAGAAGGGAATATTCATGTAGGATATCCTGATAGGACGAGTCGGCGGCGACAACAACCTGGAAACGCTTTCTTGCATTTTTCCAATCGGCAGTACGAAAGAGCCACGCTTTGGATTTCCCTGATTCGCGATAACACATACCCAGATAGTAGTTGACTTCAATCTCAGTGGGAGCTGATTTCAACACAAGTTCGAATTCATCGCGGGCGGAATGCCAATCCTTATCTGCAACATACGCTTTCCCAATCCCTATGCGGGCCCATGTGTTCGTCTTGTCGAGTTCGAGGACGGCCTCGAACAAAGCTCTCGCGCTGTCGGTTTCGTGGGCCAACAACTTATCGTTGGCGAGAACCATCAGGCTGTCTGTAATGGATTTTGTATTCTGGGCGCGGAGGTCAACATACGAAGATAGAAGGATGATGCAGAGGGCGCACATCCACAAGGCGGGTTGTACGAAATAGAACGGAGGGTTTTTCCAGTAAACGGTTGACATTTTCAACCTCTTGTTCAATCTAAAAAACGGAGAAGCGAAAAACAATCAGCAGAACGCGGAGTACTTATAAAGAAAGGATTGAGGATAGCTTTTCGTTGCCGTGAAGAACATTATTCCACGCAGCAGAATTCCGGGGCTCATACGATTTGAGCGGAAAAGAGCGGGCAACCATTTCCCTCCCTTTCCGCAGCGATTCCACTTTCCCTTTTGAAATCGCCTGTACAAGTACATTCCCCAGAGCTGTTGCTTCAATTGGTCCCGCCACAACAGAAATACCGCATGCATCGGCAGTGCATTGATTCAGCAGGTCACTATGAGAACCTCCGCCTACGACATGCAGAGTCCTGATATTTATTTTTGCAATCGGAACAATCCGTTCAAGAACGGTTTTGAATTTGAATGCGAGGCTTTCGAAAATGCAACGGACGAGCTCCCCTTCCTTCTCCGGCACATCCTGGCCGGTCTTCCTGCAGAACGTCCGGATTGCCTCCGGCATGTCAGGAGGGTTGAGAAATGAGTTATCATCCGGATTGATAATACTTCGGAACGCCAAAGATGATGACGCCAATGTTGCCAACTCATCGTAGCTGAATTCCTTTCCATGTTCCCTCCAGCTTCGCCGCGTTTCCTGCAACAACCACAAGCCCATGACATTGCGCAAAAACCGGATTGAAGAATCAACGCCGCCTTCATTCGTAAAATTATGGCGGAGCGATTCCACGTTCATCAGCGGCTGACGGGTTTCAACGCCAAGCAGTGACCACGTGCCCGAACTCAGATACGCCCATTCGTCGCCGGCGGCCGGAACTGCGGCGACCGCGCTTGCTGTATCGTGACAGCCGACGGCGATGATATCAACATCTTTGTTCAATCCGACTTCACGAGCTATGTCTGGAAGCAGTTTTCCAATGACAGAGCCCGGATGGACGAGCGGCGCCATAATGTGAAACGGCAAGCCAAGTTTTGCAAAAAGTGTTTCATCCCAGTGTTTGCTGCGTGCGTTCAGCATCTGGGATGTGGATGCTATTGTATACTCGGAAGCTTTTTGTCCGGTTAAAAGATAGTTGAACAGGTCCGGCATGAACAGCAGCGTTTCACAACCTGCTAACACCTCCGGCCTTTCGATGGCAACGCTGTAAAGCTGAAAGAGGGAATTTATTTGCATGAACTGAATGCCCGTCAACGAATAAATCTCTTCACGCGGAATGTTCTCAAATACCTTGTTCATCATTCCGTTCGTTCTCGGATCGCGGTACGCAAATGGAGATTCGATGAGTTGGCCTTGTTTGTCGAGCAATCCAAAATCAACGCCCCAGGTATCGACACCAATGGACTCGATGTCGCCGTGTCCCTGCTGAACTGCAAGCGATAAGCCTCTCTTCAGTTCCCCGAACAAATACGGGACATCCCAATGAATATGGACGCCGGTTTTTGTTTGAGTATTGGGAAACCGATGAACTTCGTCGAGCGAGAGCTTGTCGCCATCGAGAATACCGACGATAATTCGTCCCGTTTCAGCGCCGAAGTCGGCGGCAATAAATTTTGATACTGGCATGATACGGACGCGTGAGATTGGAGTCGGTCAGGCTACAGCAAGCCGGCAAATGGATTAACTAAAAGTTTTCGCTTCCAACGACGGGAAATGCGTATACGATTCAGCATTGAACGGAATTGGAGCGGAGCTTTTTGCCCATGGAATCCCCAGTTCGCTGAAAAATTTTCTCTCGTTCAACGCAACTTGCATGTACTCGTCCAATCCGCGGACCCGATGAAACATTCCTTTGGTATCGGGCGGGAACATCTCCCAATCTTCTGTCTCGGAAATATAATCGTCGGGAATAGAATGGACGACAGGACAACTTTCGTGCATTGCGTTAATGGTCAACGCATGTGAGCGGCAAAGTCCGGGCGTACAAAGTAGTGGCCGGCCTTCCCGGATCGCAGAAACAAAATCCCGGAACCCTTCGAATCGCCACTTGTCGTGAACCACGTTATTAAACTCTTCTGTCTTACCATCCTTGTAGCGAATGAGCGTGTTGCCGTTGTCCGTTTGCCAGGAAGCTGTTCCATTTTCACAATCGAGCTGGAGATACGGTCCGTTTTCTCGCCCGTTTGCGTGCGTGAGAATAATGAAACCCTTCGTTCCTTCTTCTGTCACCAACTTTATCTGTACCGTGTCGGGACCTTCAATCTTGTTTGCGCGGTACAGCTCAGCCTGAACTTCGCTGGGATGGGCGGCTTTACCCGCTTCATTCGAGCTGAGATACAACGTGTTCATTACATAATGCGAGTGGGCATTGTTGGCGGGACTATCAAGAATCCAATCGCCGTTCACACGCATCTTTCCGGTCCACTCATTGCGTGTGTAGTATTGATGGCTGCGCGGCCATCCACACATCAACTTAAACGAACGAACATCGCCAAGCCTTCCGTCGCAGATGCGCGACTTGAGCTGCGACATGGAATTGCTGTAGATGTGTTGAAACCCGATTGCGATGCGTCGCCCGGTTTGCTTTTCTGCAGCAATCAGTTGATCCACTTCCTGCACTGTTGCTGCTACAGGCTTTTCGCAATAGACATGCAGTCCCGCTTTCATTGCTGCGATGCTCATCGGGACGTGCAAGTTAATGCCAACGGGTACTGTCAACACATCGGCAGAGGCGAGGCCGGTAGAAGTAAAATGTTCCACACTCTCATAGAGGATAACACCTTCGCTGAGGAGAGACTCAACGAGAGCAGGCCTTTGCTTCCTATCGAACTCCAGGGCAACAACGCCCGCAAGTGTCGCTAATCCCTGAGACGCGAGCCATTTGACTGCATCAATGTGGACGAGTCCGTACCCGCCAAGACCGACAACGACAAAACGTAATGGTTGCATGGGCGAGTTATCGGATCAAACCGAGTTTTTGCTCGGCCTTTGCGCCGGCTTCTTCAATGCTGATATGTTTTCGATCGAGCCGCGCATATCTCTTTTCGGGAACAGTGCCCACAGGATTGTGTTTGTAGATGTCAACGCCACGGCAGAGATATGTTTTGAAATGCGGATTGACGGAGAGATCGCATTTTACAACAGTGCTTGAGTATCGAATTGTTAAGCCCGCACGTCTTCGGTCGGAGTGATTTGCCGGCGAGCCATGAACGAGTTTATCATCGTGAATGGAAATTTGTCCGGCTTTCAGATTGAGAGAGACGGCCGTGTCTTCGCGAAACTGTCCACGCTCGCATTCAAGAGTGAGGACGGAATCCGTGTCGGATGACCGCGAATGTTTAAGCAATCCCGCTTGATGAGAACCGGGAATTACTTTCATTGCTGCGTTCTGTTCATCAACATCTTCCAGGGCGAGCCAGACAGTGGCGGAAATTTTCGGCTCGAGCGGCCAGTAGTAACTGTCCTGATGCCATCCCACGGTCGTATTGCTATGCGCTGGCTTGATAAAAAAGTTCGAGCCCCACAAATAAAAATCTGCCCCGAGTATATCTTCGACATAATCCAGAATTCTATCATTCATGCAAATGTCATAGAGGTGTTTGCTGCTCTCGTGCCATTCGCGAATCTCTTTGGAGTCTTCGCCCGGCTTCAGAAGTTTCATCAGTTCATCCAGACCGTTGTTCAACTCACGGACTTCATCTGCATTGATAACAGGCGGCAGCCCGACGATATAGCCATTCTCGTGATAGGTTTTTTTTTGTTGATCCGTAAGATGAAGAGCCATGGAACCGATCTCCTTAATTGGCAGGTAATAGCAGGTGTGAAGTGCCGGAAGGGAAAATTTACCCGACACAGACAAACTCAATATACTATAGAATGTCTTTTTATCAAATGGGTTGAAGGATCCCAGAGCGGCGGTGGTTTCTATCGTCCTTGATCAAGAACATCTATCGCAACAGGACCAGCTTCTTCACCTCAACCGACGCCTTCAGATCAGTTCCGATGGCATGCAGACGGTAGATGTACACTCCGCTGGCGATATTATGCGCATCGAAACGAACGGTGTATTCTCCGGAAGTTTTTTCTTCATCTACAAGTAATGCCACTTCTCTATCCAGCAGATCAAAAACTTTCAAAGAGACACGTGCAGTCGAAGGCAGCGCAATAGATCAGGAAGGCGCAGATTCATTTGTAGCCATCCTGAGATGTTCTGTCACGGTACGTAGATTGGTTCAGGAAACCGTGACAGCCTTATTGGATATTGTGGCCGTCATATTATTTCGTCCCTTGTTCCAACGCCTTTGCAATTGCTTCCTCAACCAACGGCTCCATAATTTTGTACCCCGCGAGTGTGGGATGAACGCCATCAATTGTAAATTTCTTATCCATGCCTTTTCTTTCATCGACCATTTCAGTGTAGTAGTCAACGTAGGTGATGTTATTTTCTTCGCATAAACCTTTGATCATCGTGTTGAGTTTGAATATTTTTTCTGCCGGCTCCAGGCCTGGCCGCCAGCGAAAATCATACGCCGGAAGAACCGACGAGAGCACAACCCTGATCCCGTTTACTCTTGCCAGCTGCGACATCGAAATAATGTTGCCCAGAATGCCGGCCAAACTAATCGGGCCTGTGTTCTCTGCAATGTCGTTTGTCCCGCACAGAATTACAACCACTGATGGTTTCAACGCAATAACATCCGGACGAAAGCGCACCAGCATTTGTGGACTCGTTTGCCCGCTGATGCCGCGATTAATATAGCCTCTGCCCGCAAAGAAACTGCTGTCGATAATCTTCCAGGCCTCGGTAATTGAATTGCCCATAAACACGACACGCGGTTCAGACGGCGACCGGGTTTTTATGGTTTCATTCTCGTTAGCATATTTTCGCACGTTCGCCCAATCTGTGAGCAAGCGGTCCTGGCTGAAGCCGTGCAGAGGCAATAATAGTAATATGATTGTCAGAAAGTTTTTCATTCTATTCCTACGCGCAGTTGATGTGGAGTAAGAGTAACGAATCGCGCTGAGTGTTGCAAACCGACGAACTGTCCGTCTCTCAACCGGCACGGAAGACTATTGCGGATACTACTACAACTGTGAGGAGCACTGCAGAGTATAGATTCCGTTGGAACGGTTGATGAGAGTAGGCATGGACACTTCTGCTGGAGAGAAACTGTTAGCAGACGTGTTAGCAGATGAGAACTGCGCTGCTGTAGGTTGTGTGCCCCCAACGAGATTCGAACTCGTGTTACAGGCTTGAAAAGCCAATTGGGTGGCCAAGACACCACTGAATTCAGCAATCACGTGATGCGAAATGCATATCTGCGTTAGCAGATTGTTAGCAGCACAACTGAAACACGTGATTTATATTTTTCAAAATAAGA
>JBKJJX010000020.1:0-5809 GCA_046597825.1 Bacteroidota bacterium
GTCACGGGTAAGTTTTTGCACCGCATAGTCGCGTTCGGCTGCGTACAAATCCCAATAGCTTTGTTCAACCTGCGCGGAGACTGCGAGGACTTCCTGATCGTACCGCGCTTTTGCAGCGTCAAGGTCACTGTCCGCACGCGACAGATTTTTTCTCGCTGAAACAAAAAAGCCGCCGAGCAATGGCTGTCGCACGCTCAGATTTCCGAACGCGGTGTATTGCGGATTGAGAAATGCAAAACCGGAATTCGTTTCCAACTTCACTGTATTGACGGATGCCTCAAATCGGGTCCCGATCGGAAGATTAATCCGCAAGCCGCCCCTTGCGTCGGTCTCCTTGGTGCTGAGAACCGGAGCTCCGGAAAAGAACGACGCGGTTGCCTGCTTCTGGTCAATGTAATTCATGTTGAAAAAAAGTTCGGGATCGAAATATCCCGCTTCTCTTCGTCTCGCGCCCTCTGCAGCCATGTAGGCGGCCTGAGCAATGCGCACCGAGGTAGCGTTATCCAACGCTTCCTGCACGGCCACATGCAGCGGAAGAGGCGTCCCCTGCAGACTATCCACAATAGCTTGTAATGCGCTATCAGGATTTGTCGAGGTGTTTGCGATTGATTGTGTTCGGGCCGGTTTGATTGAAAGGAATACCAGAAGGACGGCAGTTGTCAGCAGAAGAAATTGTTTGAGCATGCGTGCGGATAATTTTCGTAAGCGATTAGAAAGAACCGATACAACTTATTCATTCTTGGATTAAGTCTCAACTGTTCTTCTCCAAGAATCAGACTTTGAGAAGATGGAAGTTGCCGCTCTTTGCTACGAGATAAAATTGTTTTTGTTGTGAACTTCTCATCGAACGACAAATGATGTGGCACCTGATTCCGACAGCAAGAGATTTGGAACTGCGCTAACCCGGAATCTCCGGCTCGACGACCAACGCGAGTAACGTAAGCGATTCCTGCCATCCGAGAGAACACATTTCCGGAGGAATGGCTTCGGGTATTCCTTCCTGCACGACAGTCAACTCGGTGCCGCACGATACCTGCTTCAGAGAAATCGTTGTCTGCATAACGCCCGGCATATTCGGGTCGTCGAATTCATCCGTATGCCGGATTCGTTCGTTCGGGACGAGCTCAAGGTATTTACCGCCAAACGAATGGCTGCTGCCTGTATTGAAATTCGTGAAGGACATTTTATACGTCCCGCCGACTTTCGCATCCACGTGATGGACTTTACCTGTGAATCCGTTCGGCGGCAGCCATTTGGCCATGGCATCCGCATCCAGGAACGCACGGTAGACCCGTGCAGGTGTTGCACGCAGAACCCGATGAAGCTTGATCGTGTTGGCCATAGTTACTCCCTCTTCTAGTTTAATAACAAAATTGTTGTCATGAATGTTTTCGACCTCTGGATAAACACTCCTCGGTGCTCCGCCATAGTATATCAAAAGATATTTTCAGAAAACACAAAAGCGCGGCAGAGAAACCGGTTGTGTATTGCAACTCTCCCTTCATCTGCCTATCATCTAGCTGTAGTCACCATCTCCGAAACACAAACAGTTCCCCTTCCAACTGATGAGCCCACGGTCGCTGCGTCGTCGTGGCAGCTTGGCGGATCCGCGATGAACAGAAAACTCTTCTCCCTTTTAATATCTCTCGTACTTTTGACGAGCGTTGCGTCCGCGCAGTTTTTCTACTTCGGCCGCAATAAAGTCCAGTACACGGAATTCGAATGGCACGTGCTGAAGACCGAGCATTTTGACATCTATTATTATCCGGAGATGCAGGATCTTGCCGAGCGCGGTGCGTTCTTCGCTGAAGAAGCATACAAGCGGCTTGAAATCAAGTTCAACCATTCGCTTAACCAACGCGTGCCTCTCATTTTCTACAGCTCGCATCTCCATTTCGAACAAACAAATACAACCGGCGGGTTCATCCCGGAGGGCGTCGGCGGCTTCTTTGAATTCCTGAAAGGCCGGGTCGTCATCCCGTCCGACGGCTCGACAGCGCAATTCAAGCACGTGATCAATCATGAGCTGGTGCATGTGTTCATGCACAGCAAGCTTTCCCGAGTGCTGGTCGACCATCGCAAGACGCAGGACCGGATGCCGCCGCTCTGGTTCACGGAAGGCCTTGCCGAATACTGGTCGACTGATTGGGACACGCAAGCAGAGATGGTTATGCGCGACGCGACACTGAACGACATCGTCGTTGGTGTGAACGATATGGACAGGATTTACGGATCGTTCCTGATGTATAAAGAGGGACAGGCTCTCCTTCAATACATCGGACGAACGTATGGAGAAGAAAAGATTTTGTTGCTGATGGAAAACTTCTGGAAGGAATCTTCCTTCAACAATATTTTCAAAATTACGATCGGCAAAAACTATAAAGAGTTCGACGAAGAATGGCTCTACGCGTTGAAGAAGCAATACTATCCACTGTACGCGAAAGAAGATTCTCCCAGCAACAAAGCTCTTCCGATAGTGGTTGATGGATTTAACTCCAAGCCTGTTGTGTTTGAGCACGATTCGTTGCGTGAAGTGTATTTCATCGGAAACAAGACCGGCTACTCGGGGATCTACAAAAAATATCTCGAGGCCCGCATACCACCGGACTTCGGCAATGGTTCGGGCAACCAGAAAGCGTGGGCGCAGGAGCCTGCCGAGAATGTCATCGAAGGCGAACGGACGGATGAGTTCGAAGCGTTCCATCTTCTGCGCGGCAAGATTGACATTTCCAGAAACGGCATTCTCGCGTTCGTTACAAAAAGCGGCGAGACTGATGCGATCCATCTGTACGATGTCCTGAAGAATACCCTCATTGAAAAATTCCAGTTCAAATCACTGGTCAGCATGGGCTCCGCGTCGTGGTCTCCGGACGGAACGCGCATTGTCTTTTCATCCATCGACAAATCCGGCAACAGCGATTTGTACATCCTGAATACGCAGACCAAAGATCTCACAAAGCTGACGAATGATTATTACGATGACCGCGATCCTGCATGGTCGCCCGACGGAAAGAAAATCGCATTTGCATCAGACAGAACTCCGTACGGCACCCGCAACAAGTACAATTTGTTTTTGTATGATGTCGAAACCGGGGCGATGGACTATCTGACGTATGGAGACAATACATTTCTCTCGCCCGCCTGGTCGAAAGACGGAAAGAAGCTTGCGTTCACCTGCGATCTCGGCGGTGCGCAAAACATCTGGCTGATGGATGCTTCGAAAAAATTCTCCGGCGGCTATCGCTCGATGACGAAGGTTACACATTTCACAACAGCAGCATTCGATCCGGCCTGGACAAAGGATGGCGACCTGGTGTTCACGGCGTTCGAGAAATTCAGCTTCCAGATCCGCATGCTGAAAAATGTAAACGCCATTGGCGACACTTCCACCACTGTCGCTCTCATCGACCTGTATAACAAAGAGAAGCCGTGGGAGGCGAAGTCGATTGCCGGAGTTTCGGAAGTGAAGCGCTACAAATATGAGGGCGATTACAGTCTGGACATTGCACAAAGCGCAATCTCAACCGACCCCGTGTTCGGCACGTCAGGTGGCGCCGCTTTCGCGCTCAGCGATTTGCTCGGCAACGATCAATATTATTTTCTGCTCTACAATACTGCGCAATCGCAGGACGAGCTGCTATCGAGTTTCAATCTTGCAATCTCGCATATCTCGCTGAAGCAGCGGACAAGCTTCGCGTACGGCATTTACCGTTTCACCGGCCGCCGGTATGATCTGACGGACAAAGATGAATTCTTCTATGAGCGGGTCTTCGGCGGATATTTAGCGCTTAGCTATCCGCTTACAAAATTCCAGCGTGTTGAAGCATCCGTCAGCCTCAGCAACTCAAACAAAACAACCGCCAGTCTTAGCATCTCAAACACAAATGCCGATGTTCAGATTGAAAACCGTAAGGCTTTGCTTCTCTCTAACTCGCTTTCATTCGTTCACGACAATTCATTGTGGGGGCCGAGCGGTCCGCTGGACGGGCGCCGCTTCAGCCTGACACTTGCATACACGTCGGACATTCAATACTCGAACGTCAATTACTATTCGGTAATTTTTGATTACAGAAATTACTTGCGCCTCTCGCAGCGCAGTGCGTTTGCTTCGCGGTTCTGGCTCTGGTACAACGGCGGGAAGGAAGCGCGTCGCTTCGTGCTGGGCGGAAGCTGGGATTTGCGCGGTTATCCGCGTTGGAGTATCCGTGGCGAGAAGCTCTGGTTAACGAGCCAGGAATTGCGTTTCCCGTTCCTCGACGCGTTGGGCCTGCAATTTCCTTTTGGCGGAATTGCGTTCTCATCCTTCCGCGGCGCATTGTTCTTTGATGCCGGCAGCGCATGGGACGACAAGTACACCGAAACATTCGGCAGCATTGGCGGCGGGCTGCGGATGAACTTCGGCGGAGTCCTGGTCTTGCGCTATGATGTTGGCAAACGAATCGAAAATAATTTCTCCACATTGCAGAGCGGGTTGTTCCACCAGTTTTTCTTTGGATGGGATTTTTGATGGTGTCCATCAGGAAAAAATATTTTCTATTGCTACTTCTGTTCCTGTTGTGTTCCACAACCCAAGCTCAGTGGCAGTGGCAGAATCCGTTACCGCAGGGGAACACGCTTTACAGTGTGACTTGGATAGATCAACAAACAGCATGGGCGGGAGCTGCAGGCGGAACGCTTGTAAAAACCTCTGACGCAGGTCTCACATGGCAACTTGTAACATTACCAATAAGATTTTTCGTCCTAGCACTTTCCTTCTATGATCAGCAATATGGGTGGGCAGGAGGGCAAACCGACGACGGTGGAGGAGTGATAGTCGCTACAACCAATGGAGGTCGGACGTGGACAACGCAGTTGACAAATGCCGATGGAGATTTCAGGGCAATCATGTTTCGCAATCGGAACGAAGGCTGGTGCGCAGGAGGTTTCTCTTTGTTCCATTCAGCCAATGGTGGTCAAACATGGGACAGTCTGCCACAACCTTCTGGTGGAACTGCCATCAATGCAATCAGTTTCACCAGTTCGCTTAACGGTTGGGCGGCTGCGGAGAGACTTGTGCACACGACCAACGGTGGATTGAATTGGCAGGAAGATACAACTTTTATTTTTGCCAACGATATCTACTTTGCGGATTCACTGCGGGGATGGTTGTGTTCCGACTACTCTGTGGCTCGCACAACTAACGCAGGGGGGAATTGGCAGCTTGTCACTCCCGCGGGTGCGAGGTGGAGGCGAATCTCGATTTTGGATTTTGAACATGTTTGGGTTCTTTCTGACGACAGAAGAATCGCGTACACTTCCAATGGGGGCAATACTTGGACGATTCGAACTGTCGCTGCTACTGGATTTCTTAACGACCTGGCATTTCGCGATACACTAAATGGTATTGTAATGGGATTTGGCGGCGTTATTTTTCGGACTTCTAATGGCGGATCAACGTGGCAGAACATGTTACAAACTGTTACGTCAAGCCAATTATTCGGGATACATCTTCTCGATTCGCAGCGTGGGTGGGTTTCCGGAGCCAGTGGCACGATTCTCAAAACAACAAATGGAGGGAATGTCTGGACTAAACTAACGACGGGCATTGGCATACTTATCGGTGACGTATATTTCGTTGATAGTGACCGAGGATGGGCAGTTGGCAGCGATACAGTATTTCAAACGATTGATGGTGGAACAACTTGGTCGCGGCAGAGATATGCAGTGTCTGGAGGATGGAGCGATATTGAATTCAAAAATTACCCGACTGGGTGGATTGTTGGAGGGGATGCTTTGACAGGAGGAGCGCTGCTTAAGTCAACCAATGGTG
>JBKJJX010000189.1:0-2525 GCA_046597825.1 Bacteroidota bacterium
GGCGAACGTTCAGCGTTACCCCATGCACGCGCCGGTGAACGCAAACTTAAAGCCGGAGATCTTCTGACACTTGACTTCGGATGTGTCGTGAACGGATACAATTCCGATATTACAAGAACTGTCGCTATTGGCAAGGCCAGTGCACGGACAAAAGAAATGTACAACGCGGTCCGGCAGGCGCAGCAGGAAGCAATCGATTCCGCGAAGGGGGGAATCTGGGCGAAGGATCTCGATTCGATAGCGCGAAAGCGAATCGACAAGTCAGGCTACGGAAAGTATTTCACTCATTCTCTCGGGCATGGTTTGGGACTTCATGTTCACGAACGGCCTAAAGTTTCCCAACTCAGCAGGGAGCGATTGCGTGCCGGTAGTGTCATTACGATTGAGCCCGGTGTTTACATTCCGGATTTGGGTGGAGTGAGAATTGAGGATGACGTGCTGCTAACCGAACAGGGATGCGTTGTGTTGAATACCGCGCCCAAGGATTTTATGGTGGTGTGAGATGAGAACGATCGAAACGACTGTTGTAAATGTGCGAAAGGAACCGGACGCAATTGAACAGCGTCGCGTTCTGGTGATCGCGTATTATTTTCCTCCGATGGGGCTCAGCGGCGTTCAGCGAACCTTAAAGTTTGTGAAATATCTTCCGCAGTACGGCTGGCAGCCCACTGTCCTGACTGTCGAGCCGGGCGGATATTTTGCACATGACGATTCCTTATTGAAGGAACTGGAGGGAAAGGACATTCGAATTGTCCGGACTCCGGCAGCGGGCCCGGGCAAAATGTTTGCAAAGAAGGAAACAGTTCAACTTCCTTCAGAGCGGACCCGCAAGTTGTTTAGTCGCGTGAGCGACACATTTTTTATTCCTGATAACAAGATTGGCTGGAAGAAAGCCGCGGTAGCAAAGGGTCTTGAGCTGCACAAGGAGAGTCCGTTTGATCTTATTTTTGCGACAGCGCCGCCGTTCACGGATTTTCTGATTGGTGCCGAAATCAAATCAATCATCAACCGGCCTCTTGTTTTCGATTATCGCGACGCGTGGGTCGAGTACCCCCATAAGTTTTATCCGACGCCGTTGCATAAGTTGCGAACCATTTTGCTCGAGCGGCAGGCGGTGAAAAAGAGCAGCCATGTCGTCACAACAAATCGACGAGTGAAGGAACTGATTATCAAGCGGCACGGATTTCTCAGCTACAATGATATACAGATAATTCCCCAGGGATTCGATCCTGAGGATTTTAGCGGCGACGCAAAAGCGGGCCTGGTGCCGAAGACGAAGAAGATGCGGATTACCTACGCCGGCGTGTTTTGGGAAGACCGCGTACCCGACTATTTCTTGCAAGCCCTGCATGACCTGTTCGAAGAGCAGCCTCTGCTGCGTGGTATGATAGAAGCTCTGTTTATTGGAAAATTTCGTAAAGAAAATGTAAAGCTTGTCGAGAAACTAAATCTGAATGATTCAGTCAAGGTGATTGACTATCTCCCTCATCGGGAATGTGTTAATAATTTGATCGCATCGGATGTCCTGTGGATGATTGTCGGTGATGATGTCGGCTCACCCGGGAAAGCATATGAATATATCGGCGCAGGAAAACCAATTCTCGGCTGTGTGCCCGATGGTTTCATGAAACAAACCATTCTTGATGCGGGTGGAAAAGTAGTTGCACCGACAGATGTTGTTGGAATCAAGAAAGCAATCAAAGAATTCTACCACGATTTTGAAATGAAAAATCTGCGCGGCCCGTCAGCTGAGACCATGCAAAAATATGATCGCTCCAGACTGACAGGCCAACTTGTGAAAGTGTTTGAAGAATTGCTCGCTGTCTAATATGAAAATTCTCGTCATCGGCTCCGGAGGGCGTGAGCATGCATTGGTGTGGAAGATAAGTCAAAGTCCTCGGGTGACGAAGATTTTTTGTTCTCCCGGAAATCCCGGCATTGCTGAACTTGCAGAATGTCTGCCGATGAATGCAACGGCGGCAGATGGATTACTGAGCTTTGCAAAGACGGAACAAATTGACCTGACGATTGTCGGCCCTGAGCAGCCGCTGGCCGAGGGGATAGTTGATTTGTTTGAAGCACAAGGACTTGCAATCTTTGGTCCCACGAAACGTGCAGCTGAACTGGAATGGAGTAAAGTGTTCGCAAAAGAGTTTATGGCTCGTCATGGAATTCCTACTGCGGGGCACACTGTATTTGGAAGCGGGGATACAACAAAGGCGTTGGCATTTCTCGATACAGCTCCATTACCAATCGTGCTGAAAGCGGACGGACTTGCCGGCGGTAAAGGCGTTACTGTTTGCGTTACCCGCGAAGAAGCACAACACGCACTCAAAGAGATGCAGAAGTACTTCAATGATTCAAGCGGCAAGATTGTATTTGAGGAATTCATGGAGGGAGAAGAAGCCTCGGTCTTTGCAATTTGCGACGGCAAGAATTTCGTGGTGCTCGCACCCGCACAAGACCACAAACGTGTATTCGACGGAGACCGGGGAAAGAACACAGGAGGCATGGGTGCGTATGCG
>JBKJJX010000193.1:0-6599 GCA_046597825.1 Bacteroidota bacterium
CATACCCGAACAGGTTCTCGAAGTAGTTGTTGCTCCACCTCGTCGGCGTGGTTGTCCATGCCCCTTCGAGGCCGCTGGAAATGGTATCGCCCGCACAGCCGCTCCCGAATGTATTGTGCCAGCCGAGACCTTGCAGCTCAATGCCCGCAGAACCGGGTTCCCGATCTACGAACTTGAGCGCATCGGCTGCACCATGACACTTACCAAACGTGTGTCCACCCGCAATGAGTGCAACAGTTTCTTCGTCATTCATTGCCATGCGACGGAAGGTTTCGCGAATGTCGCGGGCCGCCGCGAGCGGATCAGGATTTCCGTTGGGACCTTCTGGATTCACGTAGATGAGACCCATCTGAACGGCAGCAAGAGGATTCTCGAGTTCGCGGTCGCCGGAATAACGCTTGTCTCCCAACCACTCGCTTTCGGAACCCCAGTAGACATCTTCCAGCGGCTCCCAAACATCCTCACGTCCACCGCCGAACCCGAAGGTCTTGAAGCCCATGGATTCGAGAGCGCAGTTGCCGGTAAGGATCATCAGGTCTGCCCAGGAAATTTTCCTGCCGTACTTCCTTTTGACCGGCCAAAGCAACAGGCGTGCCTTGTCGAGGTTTACATTGTCGGGCCAACTGTTGAGTGGCGCGAAGCGCTGGGCTCCCCACGCCCCACCGCCACGGCCATCGTTGATTCGGTACGTACCCGCGCTGTGCCACGCCATCCGGATGAAGAACGGTCCGTAATGACCGTAGTCCGCCGGCCACCAGTCTTGCGACGTGGTCATCAGTTCGAAGATGTCTTTCTTCACGGCTTTCAAATCAAGCTTCCCGAACTCCTCCGCATAATCAAATTTCTCACCCATCGGATTGGACAAGGAAGAGTGTTGGCGGAGGATGTTCAGCTTCAACTGATTCGGCCACCAATCGCGGTTCGATGTGCCGCTTCCCGAGGTGTGCAGTACCGGGCATTTGCCTTCGCCGTTACCATTGGATGCCGATGTGTTTTGATGTGTGTTATTTTCCATATTGCATAGCCTTTCTAGTTGTGTTCAAGTATAAATATACACAACAGTGGTGAAGTTTCAAGGGCGTTGCAGTATCGGAAACAGAATGAGAGGCAACGCAAAAGTGGATATCCTCAAGTTTCTGCCGGAATTCATAGCCAGCCCTTGCGTTTGAAATATATCAGCATCGTGAGAGCCACACAGATCATCACTCCCCAAAAGATAAATAGCTGTATTTGTAGTGGAGCTCCGGCAAGTACTCGAAATTCGTACCGTAAATACCGGCAATAAATGTGAGAGGGATGAAGATGGCTGCAAAGATCGTCAGCACCTTCATGACTTCATTCATCCGGTTGCTGATGGATGAATTATAAATATTGAGTTGATCCGAAAGCATTTCTCTGTATGTATCGATTGCTTCAGTTGCCTGAGCAACTAGGTCCAGCAGATCTTTTATGAAGGGAGTTGTTTTTCCCCTTTTTTGCCGCATGAATGATCAATGTTCTTGCGGCATCATCGGTGGGCGACGTTGTGCGTCATCGCTCGACAATCTTCCAGTAAGAATCCTTTCGAATGACTTTTCCATTTCTGAACTCCCACAAATCACAACCCCGGACTTTGATATGAACCCCTGACGAAGAAGTTCCTGTGAGCGTCTATTCTGAAAGTCCTTTATCACCGGACACCCAATGACAATCCTCCCCGTAATGAACGTCAGGAATACCTTTGAAGCGGCTGGCAAGAGCATCACGCACCTGCGCTTTACCAATAAAGCGCTGGCCATAGTATTCCGATCCTCTGGGAAAATCGAACGAGCAGTTCTCGGTAAAGAAGCCCATAATGGCATCGAGGTCGTGACGGTTAAATGCTTCAAGGATTTGTTTTAGGGTGTCGGGAGTTATTGTCTGATCATTCATATGACTTCTCTTGTCCTGTGAAGTTGTCCGTACGATTCGGTCAATGAACTAAAAATACATCCCCATGAATGTAGCCACCCACATGACCACGTGAGTCACCATATGGGCAATGATTGCCGACTCAAGTCCTATCTTCCAGTAAAGATAACCAGCAATAAAACCAAAGGCTGAATTACCAACAATGACGTAAGTTGTTAATGCAAAACTCAGCTCCGGAAAGAACACATATGCAACTGGCAGGTGGCCTGCGGCGAAAACCAGAGACGAAATCAGAATTGCGCCAATAAAATAGACACGCTTTGGTTTGTCTTTTCCCTTCTGTATCAGTTTCCACGGAACCCAAACGAGCAGTGTCATCAATCCCCATCGGAGCAATAATTCCTCGGTGATGCCTCCGTACAGCAATCGGGTCGGAAGAGGAAGGAGATTGCCCAATTCTGCGGCACGAGCGAGAACTTCTGATGGCAGGAAAGGTTTCCACATTGTTGCAATGACAACAACAGATACACCTCCTGCAACACCACCGATGATACCCGGAACGAATTGAGGAATGAATGCTGAACCTGCGCGTTCACCTTTTGCCAGAGCTTCGGCAACAGGCGACGATAAGCCGACCCTGGAAGCAAAGGCAACGCCAGTGAGAACAGCTATGGACAAGAGAACTGCCGGTTGAGCCAGGGAAAGAAGTTTGAACAGCGGTGTTATTACCGGCTTTTCTGTCCCTTCGGGTATCGGGAAGTGTGCGATCAGCGCCTGCAAATCGACAAGCAGGAACGAAAAGACACCGGCCATACCTGCCAGCCACAGAATCAGGAAAACTTTTCTTTTGAACATGTGCTTGTTCGAGTGAAAGACCCCATAACGTTTCTGAAGACTACGCAACGGCGCACTCCTCGCTTTTTATCGATAAAAAATGACGTGGCTATTCCTCACCCCGTATTTCTCAGTCCCCCTGCAATGCCGTTGATGCTCATGAACACCGCCTTCTCGATTTCCCTCACCTCATCTTCCGCAAAGGAACCGGACCGGAGTCGCTTTACCAATTCCACCTGAATGTAACTCCGACAAGAAGAAGCACAACGGTGAGTAGTCTGGCGAATGCTTGTTTCATATTCGATCCTCGTGGGTTAAGTATCGCATGACGTGTGCGCCCAAGCAGGCCGTGCCGCCGGCTATGCTTTCTACAGCTGACGGCGGCATGGAGTGAGTTCAACTTATCGTGCGCATTTCGGCAAATGCGACGGGTTAAGATCAGCCAGAATTCTCTTCCGATGAACCTCCCAGAAGTGACCCAACGATCCCGGCGGTAAGGATCATTAGTACTGCACCGAGAAGGTAGAAGTTGAAGTATTCGCCCAGCACTTCCTTTAACCATTTCGCTGCTAGCATTTTGACTCCCACCACCAACAGTACCATCGCTAGTGCCGGCTTGAGGTATTTGAACTTCTTGATCATGCCCGCGAGAGCAAAGTAGAGGGACCTCAAACCAAGGATTGCAAACACGTTGCTGGTGAATACGAGAAACGGGTCTGCCGTTATTGCGAAGATCGCTGGAATCGAGTCCACTGCAAAGATAAGATCTGTCGCCTCAACCATGACGAGTGCTAAAGCAAGCGGCGTAAGCATCAGCGTGCCCGGTTTGATTTTGGAGACTGCTTCATCGGGCTCGCTTGGTGAACCCGGCACTTCGCTCTCGTGAGAAGCCGGAGAACCCGCCCGCACAAAAAAATGCTCGCCGTGGTAATGAGAAGTGACAGGAAAGAGTCTCCGCGTCACTCTGACAACGATGTTCTGATTCGGGTCCGTGTTCTCTGCCTTCAAGAAGAACATCTTGAGTGCCGTGATGATCAGGAACCCACCGAACAAATACAGAATCCAGTGGAACTCGGCTATGAGGGCGGCTCCGACGGCAATCATACCGGCGCGCAACGCCAGTGCGCCAAGGATACCCCAAAAGAGAACCCTGTGTTGATACATTGCAGGCACTGCGAAGGAGCCAAACACCATAGCGATGACGAAAATGTTGTCAACACTCAGCGACTTTTCAACGACATAGCCAGTGAGGTATTTTATCGTTGCGGATTGTCCATCGTTGATGATGTCATCCACGGCGTCAACCGAAGCCCCCAGTCCCATCCAATGGTGCTCGTAGCCGTAATACACAAAAACTGAGAAAGCGATGCCCAAAGTGATCCATAAAGCAGACATCCAAAGTGCCTCTTTCATGGAAACTACATGGGCTTTTCGGTGTAATACGCCCAGGTCGAGTGCCAGCAACGCAAGGACAAATGCCAAGAAACCAGTCCAAATAAGAATCACAAATTCTCCTTAAATCATGAGCAAACCAACTTCACATAACGTGTGCGCCAACTACGCACCGCCGAACACCTTCTTTTTTAGATTGAGTGAGGCGGTGAAGAAACTCTTTATGTCACCAAATCGATGTGGGTGTCGTAGTTCGCCCTGTAATGTGAAGTGCGTTTGCCCGCATAGCAACACGTGTAAGTTCATTTCAACCACTCACCCTTGATGTTCGGAAGCAAAAGAAGCACAATCACGTTGCTTATTGTCCCGATGGGAATATACCAAAGTCCAAGCACGGAAGAGATGAACAGTCCCCACCAGGCCCAGGGAGCTTTAAGGAGGAAGAAGACCAGGAAGATGAGTCTGGTTGCTCCCAAGATCACGAAGATCAATTTCATCAAGGCCGATCGTGGATCGATGCCAATGGCGCTCACGACTTTTGACCAGGGCCCCAATTGTCCCGCGTGCTGGCCTGTTTTCTGAGTGACATAATCGCCTTTGATGAGCGCACGCGTGCCGTCAAAGAGTGACCAGCCCGCGCCAACGAAAGTGAGAATTGCTACAATCCAAACAGTCCAGTGCATGTCTACTCTCTTTTTCGGCATCCCGGGAAACAGCATACCTCGAAATGTGCCTTCTGTTATCATCAAATTAGTACCACCAGCTACATACGGCGTTGCGTTGCATGGTCTACCTACTTGCGTATAAATCTGTGCTAACATATCTGAGACCCGAGTCAATCATGATTGTGACAACAGTGGCACGAGATCCGAGACGCTGGGCAACTCGTAATGCGGCGACTACATTCGCTCCCGATGAAGTCCCAGCAAACAACCCTTCTTCGCTTGCTAAACGTCTGGCCATCGTCTTTGCTTCGTCCGAGGAGACCGATATGATTTCATTGACCAGACCTGGTTCCCACAAAGGCGGAATGAATCCAATACCGATTCCTTCAATTTTGTGTGAACCCGTTGGATGTCCAGAAAGCACCGCCGACTCAGCAGGCTCAACGGCAGAGATGTGAATCGTAGGATTGTGCTGCCACAGTTTTTTTGTTACACCGTGAATAGAATGAGCCGTGCTCACGGCGTGGACGAATGCGTCAATCTTTCCGTTAGTCTGGTTCCATATTTCTTCACCAAGGGAATAATAACCGCTAACTGCGTCATGATTATTGAGCTGATCACACCACCAATGACCCGGTTGTTGGCTGATTTTCCGTGATGTTTCGATCATCTGTTTGATGAGTTTTTCGGTGATCTTCTTGTTGTCACTAACAACATCAGTAACTTGAGCACCGAACGCTTGCATGGTAACGCGCTTCTCGTTGCTAAACGCGTCGGAGAAGACAGCGTGAAATCGATATCCCTTCGCTGCACACACAAGTGCAAGTGAAATGCCGGTTGTGCCCGCTGTGTATTCGACGACAGTGCCCCCCTTCCCAAGGAGACCGTGCGATTCTGCTCGTTCGATCACTGCCTTTGCCATGCGGTCTTTCATACTTCCGGTGGGGTTAGCCCATTCCAACTTGGCTAGTACCCGGGCAGAACCAGACGGAACGACTTTGCGAAGTCCGACGATCGGCGTATTGCCAATTGAATCAAGTACGTTGGTTGCGATCATGAGTTATTCTCCGAACGGAGAGTAAGTGGTTTGTTCTGCAAGAAGATAGAAGGGAATAAGCCGAGAGTCAACAGTTGTACGGCAGGAAAAGATCGGCGTGTCGGCACACAACAGAGGGCGGATTTATTTTTTTGACGACGACGTATTCCTGCGGGGATCTTCCCCAACGCTTGAATTGCAAGCAGTGAGGTGCTGAGCGAGTCGAAATTTTGAGTCAATAACAAGCGAATAGGGATCGTTGTCAGTTAATCAAAATTCAGGAAAGCATAAGAATGCGCCGGGAAATTCTTCCGTCCTGCGCCGGACGGAGAGTAGTCTTGAGATGGGACAGCATGAAGAAAGGTTTGAGTTTTATGAATATGAACATTCCAAAAACAGCCAAGAAGTCCTGCTCGGCTTAGTGGCTAAAAACAAAAGAAATGTTTTGAATATGGAGCTGGCGGGCGGATTTGAACCGTCGACCTGCTGATTACGAATCAGCTGCTCTACCAGCTGAGCTACGCCAGCGTTTTGTTTTCCTGACTATTTTAATCAATTATCGCCGATTTTCCAACAGGTTTCCGATCCTATTTCAAATTCCGTCGCGCAATTCTTCCAGTTCGTGCCAACGATCGTAAAGCTTCTCCACTTTCTTTTTCGCGGCGACAAGATCTTCGTTCAGTTGAATTGTACGGTCTCCGTACTTTGCATAAAAGTCTTCGGCAGAAAAAATTGATTCGATTTTTTTGACTTCCTCGTCGGCCTTCGCGATATCCTGTTCA
>JBKJJX010000217.1:0-13801 GCA_046597825.1 Bacteroidota bacterium
TCGCTGTCTGCGCCAGGGATTATGGTGGTTGCGAACGCCCGCAAAACACGTTCACGCAACCGTGGATCGTTTTTGAATTCTTCGGGATATGCTTTCAACAGGATCTTCGCTGGTGTACAGGCTGCGAATAGGAGAGCAGTTGCCACAGAAAACTGCTTCAGGAATTCCTTGCGGCTTATTTGTCGAACTGCCTCGTTCCGAAATTCTGTTGTCATCTCCCATCTCCTTTCGCATCGTGTTCAGAAAATTTGCTGAACAAGAATACAAAAGTTGAAAGGGTGCCTTGTCATGAATTTGTCAAAGAGGGGTAAAATGGCGGTCACGAAAAGCGGGGTTTGTCGCGATTGAATTTGTGGGAGAAGGGTTTGTTACGGCGAACGAGAAGAGAGCTTAATAGGGTGATGTTTTTTGAAGGCGAGCAACGACGAAATTCGACTAAAACAGACTAACGACTAAAAGAGCTACTTTTTAAAATTGAAAACATATGCAAACACTCCAAACGCCCGCATCGCTTCTCCTTGCGCATGTACTGTTCCGATTTCGCCGACTTTATATCCATCCTCACCGCCATGCGGGTTCCATCCGTTGCGGATGCCGTGGTCACTTTCCCGGTGAAGAGTAACTGTCGAGCTGCCGTGATGGTTCGTCCAGACGTGCTCCAGCATTTTTTCCACCTTGCCGGGCAGGTCGGAAAGTTCATCGGGCGCAATCATGTATGCGTCCAGAAGGTAATTCACAAACGCACCGTTGCCATCCATGTTGATCTGATAGAAATCCTCGGGATCGACCCACCCGGTCGCCGGATCCATCAGATGTTTTGCGGTTGCGACGGCAATCTTTTTGTATTTCTCATCGCCGGTTGCGCGATACAACGCGGCTCCTATCGAACAATATCCCGCACCGTGCCACGGCAGTTCATGCCCGAATGCGGCAAGTCCCTCGTTGCCTTTCCAGATACCGTTTCCCTTGTACAATTTTTTTTCAGCTCCGGGAAACCGCCTGTCGCCGTTCCATACCAACAAGGCGTCGTCGAGATAATGTTTTGACTGCGTCGCCTCAAACAACATACACGCAGCCGTTGCCATCTGGTTCATGTTGCTGTTGGTAAAAATCTTCTCCTTTACCGCTGCGTTCGGAGGCCAGTTGTACCATGCCCAGGAGCCTTCATGGTTCGAAAGCCTTCCCTCTTTGCGTGCTTCATTGTACCGCTGCGCCGCGTCCATTACAAGAGGAGTATTAACCCGGCCGGTGATTTCCCACCATTTCAGTTCAGCAATAATCGCCCATGCTCTGTCATCGACCCAATATCCGTTATAGAGTTTGGTGAGATTGTGTTGGCGTGTATGAAAGCGCAATAAGGTCGAATCATTTGTTGCAGCAAACAAATATGCGTCACCGATCGCGCCGTATGCGCCTTCCCATCCTGCAGTGTAGACTTGATGGAAGAGCTTATCGATTAGATAGGCGCGCTGCAGCCAACGTTCGGTCGGCACAAATGCCGGGACGGTTGTTTTCGCTGTGGGCGCGGGTGTTTCTGTCTTCTTAAGAAAGAAGAAGACGGCCGCGCCAATTATTACAATTCCCAACAGCAATACGAAAGGCCATGCAGCCCGTCGGGCAACCGGTTGTTGTGGGTGTTCGGATTTTTTTTTGCGTGATTTGGACATCTACAGTTCAATGTGAATAGAGTGAGTGAACAAGTCAAGCCTTTCCTTCATTTTTTGCTTTTCCTTTCATCACTGAATATATTGCGAACAACCTACGTTCTTCTAAAGCCTCAAGTCCCATGAACATCGCCATCGTTGCTTCCGAGTGCGCCCCCTTTGCCAAGACCGGCGGACTTGCAGATGTGGTCGGTGCACTGCCGAAGTCATTGCAATCTCTGGGCGCTGATGTCAAAATTTTCCTCCCGAAGTACAATACAATCGATGAGTCGAAATACGATCTGCACTACGAGTATGATGTTGGTGAGATGGCTGTGCGCGTGGCGGGAATACCGTGGCCGGTTCATGTTTCCAGGTCCAATATACCCGGTTCATCGGTGCCTGTCTATTTCATTGATTGTCCTCACTACTTTCATCGCGGTAAAATCTATACAGACGCAGCGGACGAAGGCGAACGATTTGTTCTCTTCAGCAAAGCAGTCATCGAAACATTTCAGCGACTCAAGTGGGCACCCGATGTTGTGCATTGCAATGATTGGCAAACAGGGTTGATGCCGGTGCTGCTGCGCGACAATTACAGTTGGGACAAGTTATTTGATGGAACCGCATCGCTGTTCTCAATCCATAATATCGGTTACCAGGGAGTGTTCAGCCGTTCGCTGATGAATACTGCCGAGCTTCGTGCGGAAAGATTCAACTCGCTCCAAATGCACGGCGGCGTGTCGTGTATGAAAGGCGGCGTTCTCTTTTCCGAAATTATCAGCACGGTTAGCGAAACGTACGCCCGTGAAATCCTTACTCCCGAATTTGGAGCCGGAATGGAAGGCACGCTCAGCTTGCGTGCAAATGATTTGTTTGGCGTGATCAACGGGATAGACACGGACGTCTGGAATCCGGAAACCGATCCGCATCTGCCGCATCACTTCTCCATCCATCATCTGGACGGAAAGCATCTTGTGAAGAAATTCCTTCTGGAAAAAGTCCGAATGCAGTACGACATCAACCGGCCACTGATTGGAATTGTATCGCGGCTTGTCGCGCAGAAGGGATTTGATCTCATCGAGGATGCAATCGACGGCTTGATGGGACTCGATGCACAGTGGGTAATTCTCGGCTCGGGAGAAGAACGTTACGAAAATCTGTTCACCTCGCTCCATCAGGCACTCCCGCATAAAGTCTGGACGTACATCGGCTTCAATAACGAGCTGGCACATCTGATCGAAGCGGCATCGGATATGTTTCTCATGCCATCGCATTACGAACCGTGCGGACTCAACCAGATGTATAGCCTGCGCTACGGCACGGTTCCGCTCGTGCGGAAAACCGGCGGACTTGCAGACACGGTGCACGATTGGCATGAATCGCAATCCGTTGGAGGCGAAGGCAACGGTTTCTCGTTCTACGATGCGACCGGTTACGCACTGTATACAACAGTTGTGCGTGCCCTTGATATGTTTGCCAACGACAAAGAATCGTGGTGGGGGATGATGATGAATGGCATGACGGCGGACCTTTCGTGGGATTCGTCCGCAAGAAAATACATTTCACTCTATCAATCAGCAATAAACAAGAGAAGGACGACGCTTATTTGATGTCTCATACCTACTTTCTCCGTATATTTCCCTCCCGATTTCCGGTTCAAATTTTCCTGAGAACGATGAAACGCCTGATATACACTGTTGTTTTGGTGGGATTGTTTTCCGCCCTTCATGGGCAGCCTCTTACTCTTTCGACCTCCCAGCTTAACTTCGGAACTAAACAAACAAATCTGAAAGACAGCCTGTCATTCCGCATTCGCAACGCGGGGAACTATCCCGTTACGGTCAGCGACATTAATACCTTCAAAGCCGCATTCACGCTGAGGGATACGACGTTCACTGTTCGTGCACACGACAGCGTGACCGTATGGGTATATTTCAAAACCAATCAGAATGTCACGTGGACGGACATCCTTGTTGTAGAAAACAACGGCGGGCGCGGATCATTGACGTTGCGACTGACGGGAACCGGAAACTACAACGAGGCCGGCTATGCATCGACACAAAACTTGTGGGAGAACGCGTTGAAGACGGCGCTGACAAACCTCGTCACGGGACATACATCGCTGGGATATAACACTGCCCGCGACAGGATGTTTGAAACGATTGACGACGGCGGCGTTGACACAATCGAATGCGTGTACATCGGCCGTAAGATCTACGCGACAACAAGAACAATAGCGCAGAACCTGGGCTTTAACACCGAACATACCTGGCCGCAGAGTTTTTTTGCAGATGAGCCCATGGTGTCGGATTTGAATCATCTTTTTCCCACCGACGCACTCCCAAACAGCAATCGCGCTAATTATCCCTTCGGACCCGTCGTTTCAAACATTACCTATAATGTTGGTGGATCGAAATTGGGTCATCGAGCCGATGGTGCGACGGCGTTCGAGCCAAGAGACGTTCATAAGGGGGATGTCGCCCGCGCATTATTCTATTTCATGATCCGATATGGAAATCTCGGGAGTTATATGGATGCCATTCAGGAAAATGATTTGCGTCTGTGGTCCAAATCCGATCCGGTGAGCGCGAAGGAAACTGCGCGCAACAATGCCGTTGCCTCGTACCAATTGAAACGCAATCCGCTCATCGACCATCCAGAGTTCACCGACCGCATTACACAGTATTGGACGACCGCAGCGCCGACACTGTATCCTGATATCGCCGCGTCGCGGGCAAGCGCTTCGCTCGGCAGTGTTGTGTACACCGATTCCGTTGTGTACAATCTGACTGTTGTAAACAGGGGAAGAGCAACGCTGAATATTTCATCGGTAACTTTGCAAAACGGAACGACCGGGTATTCAATTCTTTCGTACCCTTCAAGTGTTCCGCCTGATTCGTTCGGAACTGTCAGAATAAAATTCAAGCCGACTCTTCCCGTCGTCGTTTCGTATAACAACACGCTCGTCATCAACAGCAACGATCCAGACCAGCCGGTCCTGAATGTTCCACTGACCGCTTCAGCATATCTTCCTTTTGTTGGTGTGCATGTGTTGCTTGAAGGTCCGTACAATCCGGCAACGGGTGCGATGACAACTGCATTAAAAACAAGCGGCATTCTTGCGATGCGATACCCGGGGGTGCCCATTCCATACAACGCTGTTGACAGCGTCAATGTCGAGCTTCGCGATTCGCTTTCTGCTTCTGCATCAACGACAAGAAGTTTTCGGCCGGCATGGTTGCTGGCGGACGGGAATGTTTGCAGCTTTGGCGATACAGCAGGTGCGACACTTTGGTTCAATGATGTTCCTGCAGGCGGATACTACATCGTTGTCCGTCACGTAAACCATCTCGCAGTCATGAGCAGCCAGAAATACTATTTGTCCTCGATGCTTCCTTCGAGTTACGATTTCACCTACGCTCAATCGAATGCCTTTGGCTCAAATGCGCTGAAGCAGGTGGCGACGGGTGTGTACGCAATGTACGCGGGGGATGCAAACCAATCGGGAGTTGTGAACACAACGGATGTCGCGTCCGTGTTTAGCCAACTGAATGTTGCAGGATATGATGTGAGGGATATAAATCTGAGCGGAATTATTTCTGTTGCAGATGAAAATCTCGTATTCGCTAATCTGAATCAGGCGAGTCAGGTGCCGTAGGGGTTTTCAGAGTTGCCATCCTTGCTAATCGTATAACCGCTTGCTATCCTATCGCAGCGACAATACGAGATTGCCCTCCCAAAAACCTGCCGTCTATGCGCATTCGGAAAAAGTGATGATGACGAATTATATCTAAAAGAAAATCACAAAGAGCAAAATGAACTCCGCGACCGATAAGATTGCCGACCTCATTGAAGCCAACAAGTTAAACGAGGCTGTCGATGCCGCTCGAAAAGCCGCCATCGTTGAGCCAGACAACGTTGACCATCCTGTTCTTCATATTATCGCGTTGATCCGTATGGCGAAGTTCGACAAGGCATTGAAGATTGCTGAACGGGCGGTGACCCGCTTCCCGAACAATTGGCAATCGCTCTCGATGCTTGGTCAAGTGTATGGTCATCTCGAAGACTGGGTACACGCAGAAGACGCCTACCGGCGGGCAATCGCCTGCGCGACAAAAGCGTCGAAAGAAGATCGCTCTCACCTGCACCAGGCGCTTGGAGAAATGCTCTGGGAACAGCACAACCGTGAAGAGGCGCTCGCCGAATGGCGCACCGCGCTCGCCATCGATCCGAAGAACAAGCTCGCACAAGAAGCGCTTGATGAATGCATCAACATGTACGGCGAACCGAAAGCGCCCTCGCCTGTGTTCGACGACCTCTATCACTTCTATGCAATTCACAAAGCGCGGTACTTTCAATCGCTGGAAAGCCAAAGTCAGGAGTTTCAGACGAAGGAAGAGGCGGAACATGTACATGCCGCAATGTCCAAAGCATGGAACGAACAGATCACACCGCACAAAGACCGCATGGATGCGATGTCGCCTGCGGAGAAAACAGAGATGTTTTCCTGTGTGCAGATAGACTTCACGGAAGAAATTCCGTCGTCGGATGTGGCGCGACCGTTTACGCAGGAAGAACTGGCTGCGCTTCCCTTACCCGAAGAGGAGCGGGAGCCGACGTTCGAAGAAATGGAAGATCTGACAAACATCATGTTCTCGCTTCCGTTGCTCGCCATCGTCGGATTTCCCAAAGAGCGGATAGATGAAATAATTGAAGGCAGCCCATCGACGCCGGTGGAAGAAGAGACACTTGCATGGGCAGCAGATGTTATCGAGGCTGTGTTCGACGCGATTGAATTCGCCGGAACCGACACGGAGGTGGAAGCAATGATGGATGCAACCGCTTTTGCCTGCGAACGGCTTGCGCCGGAAGAAGCCCCGGTTGCCGTACGCGAAGTGCGCGGTTTGATTGAGGTGTTTCTTGCGAAGATGAAATCGGAGAAAGCAAAGAAAAAGAGGAAGAGGAAGAGATAGATTTTATAAAGGAACATTTTATCGCACACGTTCAACGCAATCCAAATGGTTCGTATGTTACGCAAGCCCTTGAAGACAATTTGAGCCAATCACGTCACAGCGGGATTTTTGAAAACCACTTGAACACGATGCAAGTCGCATCCTCGCACACTCCGTATGTGTCTGTCAAGGTTCGCTCCCACACATACCTCATCGCTACAACAAATCGTTTACATCTCTCTGACAAATCGATGACAAATCAGTTCGCCGGTTGATGCATATTGTCTTCACAAGCAGCCAATCAAGTCGGAGGAAATCTTGTGAAAAAAATCATCCGCTGCGCGCTGATAGTATCCTGCCTGTATACCGCGGGCTGCTACAATACTGTATCGTTGTCGCGTGAGGAAGCGACCGGGTTCTCTGCCAAGAACGACATCGTTCTGTTCATGGGGGATGGGAAGATGTATGAGTTTAAAGCAGGAGAATATGAGATTTATGGCGATTCACTAAGGGGAACGGGATTCGGGGTCAGGAAACCTGCCTCAGGTGCATCGGATGAGAGGTTCAAGTTCAAAGGCTCGATTCCATTTGCGAACATTGTCTCCATTCGGACGAAGGAACTGAATGCAGCGAAGACGATTCTTGCTGTAGGCGGAGTTGTCACTTTCGGGCTAGTGATGTTGATGGTGCTTGGACTGGGATCGATGTGGAGATAGTGATGACAGCTCAATTATATTACGTCACCTTCTCCACCTCAATAAAATTCGTCGAGCCGCGTGCAAAGAACGGCTGACCGGCAAGCACAACGACGTATTCTCCCCGCTGCACCAGTCCCTGCTGTATTAATTGTTCCTGAATCTGTTTGAGGGCTTTGTCGGAATCTTGTTGCAGATCTTCGATAATGATGCCATTGATACCCCAGATAAGATTCAGCCGGCGAAGAATTTTTATCCGGTCCGTGATGGCGAGGATGCGGGTCCTTGGACGATACCGCGAAACGACACGCGCTGTTTCTCCCGAGCGTGTTACGCACACGATTGCAGCCGCGTTCATCTGCTCGGCAAGAACACACGCCGCACGCGCAAGCGCATCGTGACGGCTTGAGACTCCTTTATGCGGATGATCGAGGATGCGCTGGGTTCCATAATTTTCCGACTCCACTTTTTTGATGATCCGATCCATGATCTGGACAGTTTCCAGAGGATATTTGCCGACAGATGTTTCGCCGCTGAGCATGACCGCGTCGGCACCATCCACAACTCCGTTGGCAACATCGTTTGCTTCGGCGCGGGTTGGTGTCGGACTGTTGATCATCGATTCGAGCATTTGCGTTGCAATGATAACAGGCTTCCCGGCTTCGTTGCATTTGCGGATGATTTTTTTTTGCAGCATCGGCACATCTTCGGGCGGCAACTCAACGCCCAGATCGCCGCGGGCAATCATGATCGCGTCAGCTTCGGCAATAATCGCGTCAATGTTGGCAACGGCCTGCGGTTTTTCAATCTTCGCAACAATGGGAAGGAAGCGTCCCTTCTCGATTCTGCTGATGATTTCTTGGCGAAGGCCGCGGATATCATCTGCCGTGCGAACGAACGACAGCGCCACATAATCAACGTCGTGTTTGATTCCGAACTCCAGATCGCGGATATCCTTCTCTGTGAGTGAAGGTGTGCTGACTGCGACGTTGGGAAGATTGATTCCTTTATGAGCAGAAAGTGTTCCGCCGGTGATGACTTCACAGCGGACGTTGGTTCCCGTTACGTCCACCACCCGCAAACGCATTTTTCCATCATCTAACAAAATAAAATCACCGGGATGAACATCCCGCGTTAAATGCGCATACGTCGTTGATACTTTTGTCGCGTCTCCGACAATGGGGTCGGTGGTTACAGTGAACATCTCTCCCGGACGAAGATCTATGAACGGGACGTTGAAATCTCCGATACGGATTTTCGGTCCCTGCAGATCCTGCAGCACGGTGACAGGTTGCCCTGTTATGCTGACTGCCTCCTGCACATGTTCCAATGTCTTCAAATGATCGTCCTGAGTGCCGTGGGAAAAATTCAGGCGGACAACATCGATTCCGGAGCGGACGAGCTGCGTCAGCATCTCCACTGAACTGGATGACGGCCCCAGTGTGCAGACAATTTTTGTGTTGCTATGTTGTAGTTTATTCATGCCGAGGAAAACTTAGGAAAGGGAAGAGCGAGAAGCAAATAAAAGAATAGCCGGAATTTCCGAATTTCAATGTGCAGGATTCAGAATCAGTCGCTCTTTTGCTTTCGCAGCTGTTGCGTCGTCCGAACGCGATGTTTTGTATGCGCCATGAAGCCACAGTGCGGTCTGATCATCATAATGCTTATTGAACACCTGCCCCGATTGTCCCGAGGGAAGAATAGTGCGGGCTTCTTCCGGTTTAGACATATCCACAATATGCCGGAACGACGCGCCGACGGTGACGCCGAAGGGTTTGGACATTTCGCCCGGCTGAAGGACATCGTTGAAGCTATACTCGCCGCTCATCATCGAGGTCGAGCCGCCGCCATAAGGAAACGGCCCGATGCTGAACACTTTGTCGAGCGGCTTTTTCAGTCCGAACGGATGTTGCAGTGTAACCGTGTGCAGCTTTCCCCACTGCCAGTTCTTTGTTTCGTCGCCAAGGGTTTTGCGTAATGCGTCGATTGCCTCCGTCATGCTTTTGCGAATGATGTCATTCCGGGTTTCAATGCGGTTCGTTCGTATATCATCAAACCACGACGAAGAATCCTGCTGCACCAGCCTGCTCATTGTGCGCAGTGGAATATTCACAAGCACCGAATAGTCATGTAAAAGCTCCGGGCCCATCTCATCGGCAAAAATATTCTCTACAAAACGGGTAAGGAATTCCTGATAAATAGCGGTTGCGATATTTTCGGTTGAGAAAATAAAATTCCAGCTTGAGAGATATTCTTTCACGGGCGTGGTGAACGGCGGATAAAAGTCTTCGCGACAAGCGGCAATGATGTAGGGAGTCATTTCCTTTGCGTAGAATGAAAACTGATCGTTCTGCAAGTGTTCGAAATCCGTTACAGAAAATTTGTCTTCCTTTCCCAGAACTTCGCGCAGTCGCTGGATGCGCGATGCCGGTTCCCAGAGATTTGAGATATAGTATGGATATGTGTCATCGACAATCTTGTTGTTTGCCGTTGCGATGTAGCCTTCGGGCGGATTGTATACATGCGGAAGCTGGGCGAATGGCACGAAGCCTTTCCATTCCGTTTCCTTTTCCCAACCATTCAGCGGGAGAAGGGAATTAACAGATGAAGGACGTATAGGCAGTTTAACGCCGCACCAATATCCGATATTTCCTTTTGCATCACCGTAGACAAAATTTTGTCCGGGCCCGGAGAAATCCTTCACGCCGCCGATGAATTCTTCCCAATTCGCGGCGCGATCAATTTTATTGAATGCCTCGATCTGATCGCTTATTTCTGTTCCTGTCCAGCGCATGCTTGCAACGAATTTGTAGTCCTCCTTCTTCAATATTGTCTTGATATCCGTAACGATCGGTCCGTGATGTGTTGAACGGATGGTGACGTACTGACTCGTATCGTTATGGACATGAATTTCTTCTTCACTAATCTCCAACGGCAGGGATTTGCCATCGTAGATGTACCGTTTCGGATCGGTGGAGTCGATTCTCTCTATATAGAAGTCTGCATCGTCCGCCATTACATTAGTTAAGCCCCAAGCGATATTTTTGTTATGGCCCGATATGATTCCGGGAATGCCCGGAACGGAAAACCCGCTGACTTCATAGCCGGGTGCATGAAGGTGAGCCTCGTACCATTTGGATGGATTGCTAAGCTGAAGATGTGTGTCGTTGGCGAGAATAACACTGCCGCTTGCGGACTTCTGCGGGTCGACGACCCATGCATTGCTCCCGCCCAGTGTTCCGCCAATTCCCCGGAAGGTACAATAGTCATGTGAAGTTTCCATAAACGCCAACGCCGCCTTTACTGTCTTCCGCCATTCATCGGACGGCACGATCGGTGCAACACTGTTTGGGAAGGAAGGGAAAATTTCCTTTGTCTTCTCAAAGCCCAACCTGTCAACCAGAGCTCCGAATGTAAGATCTGTCCACCACGAGAGGTTCAATTCCCACGCCATCAATCGCCCGACGATGATTGAATGTTGCGGCGTCCATGGTTCGGGTTCGTATCGCAGCAGATCAAACTCAACCGGCAGCTTTCCTTTATGGGTTTCGATGAATGCGTTTACTCCCGCTGCGTATGCTTCAAGACGTGCGCTGGATTCCGGCGTGATGTGTTGCTCGACCGCCGCGGAAATTCTTTTGATGCCGACAATCCGGAACATCCTATCGAACGGGACGGTAACATTGCCAAGAATTTCTGAAAGCCTGCCTTCCCCGATACGGCGCGCCATATCCATCTGCCACAAACGATCCTGGGCATGAACGTATCCGAACGCCAGCATCAGATCGTGTTCATCGGAGGCGGCGATACGCGGAACGCCATATTCATCACGTGTGATTGTAACGGAGGTATGCAAACCGGCAATGGTAAGTGACCCTGAAGTTTCAGGGAAGGATTTGCGGACTTGATAACGAAGGAAGAAGAATCCGGCGATGCAGGAAACAATCAATACGCCGAGGATGCCTATAATGACTTTGAATCTCGTTGGCAAGTGAACTCCACATGAAAACAAAAAACCCGCCCCGAATCTATCGGAGCGGGCTTTAATATATTCAATGCTTCTTCCTGTTGCAATCGGAAGAATGAAAGGAGTTTAGAACCGGTAAGAAAACGTAGCGCCGAAATTATTTGTGCTCACCATTTCGTCGAGTCTCGGACTGCCTGCGTAGTTGTATCGATATGTCTTCCACCATCCATGAGCAAAAGCGAGGTCAATCATTGTTGTTTCACTCAACAGAAAGCCCAGGCCCGCAGTAAAGTATTTCTGGTCGAAGTCTTTCGGATCGCCTTTGAATGCGGACGGGTTATAGATGAAACCACCACGGAGGCGAACGCCTGCCTGGGTGATATCATATTCCGCGCCGGCGCGATAGTTGAGAGTTCCCCGAAAAAGATCCTTCATATCTTTGTTGAGTGCGATGACATCTGCATTTGCATTTCGGAACTCAAGCTGTGACCAGTCGGTGTATTCCAGATCCCCCGAGAGAACAAGATTGCTGATGATGACCGACGCGCCCGTGCTGAATACCCACGGCGTTGCTACATCGTACGATCCTGTTTCCCTGAAAGGGTTAGGAGTAATTTTGTCTCCGTTATCAAAATGAGCGGTGTACGTCGAACCAAAAGTTTCCTTCACCTGCAGCATGCTCGGGGACTTCACATTGATACCGAAACGAAAACGATCGGGTACGCGATACATGAGCCCGATTTTGGCATTGAAGCCGGATATATCGCTTTCCACCATGTCGTCTTGTGCGAATTCGTCGAACTGTAGAGGACTGCCCGCTATCGTACTCGAATAAATATTGTTGTTGTCCTGCTCTTTATAGGAACGGTCGTACCTATACGTGCCCGACGTAAAATTGAGGGACGCGCCGGCAGAAACATTCTTCGCTATATCCATTGCACCGCCGACAGTCCAATTGTTCAGTCCGCCGCCTTCGAGAACTTTTCCCAATTGCGTAACACGGTTGATAATCGGGCTGTAGTAGATACGTTGACCTTGAGCGTTGCGCGTCGTATCGGCAAGATATAGTTCCCACGCCACGCCGCTTGGATCTCCGCTTACAGTCGATCCGTTCCGGTTATAGGTCTGAAGAATACTGCCGTTCGGGTTAAATGCGTTGAAAGAAACGCCTGTCGTAAAATTACTCTGACGATTATATCCAAACGCAAACACCAACGCGCCGCGTGATACCGCAACAGGGAAGACAAGTCCCAGAGAATTTAACGAGGTGGAGTTGTTGGTATAGTCCTGAGATGTACCGATAAACGTGCTCTGGTCTTTGTATGCGAGATGAGAAAGTCCGAATGAAAACTCGCCGTGTTCAATCTGTGCGAGTCCTGCCGGATTCCAGAACAATGCGCTATAATCACTTGCGACGCCGGTGTACGCGTTGCCCATGCCTAACGCTCTTGCTCCTACACCTAACCCCGGCATTGCAAATCTCAAAGCATCTTCCGGAAACTGTGCGTTGCTCACCGATGGGAGAGCAAACGCAAGAGCTCCGAATGCCAACCACAACAAACTATTTTTTCTAACACCCTTCATCTACGTTCCAAGTTGTTTAAGAATTGCTATCGTCCATCTCTGCCGCTTCGTCCGCCTGAGCTCCGTCCGCCATCGTTGCCACCGCTTGGTGCTGCCGGTGCTGGAGTTGATACGGGCGGTGGTGGTGGTGGTGAATACGATCTGCCGCTATCCGTTGATCGTCCGCCTGTGCTTCGGCCTCCATCACCACGATTGTTACCTCCGCGGCCGGTTGTGCTTGTACGAGTGCCCCGTCCTTCAGAACCGCCATTCGTGCCGCTCCGACCCGAAGAAACTCTGGTTCCCGCCGGCGCTTGTGTCGTCCCGCGATTCCCTGAGCCTGTGGTTCCATTGCGATAACCTCTAGGTAGCGCGTCGCCGCTTGAACCGCGACCCGAATTTGCGCGGGTATCGCCTGAACCGCGTGTCACTCCAACAGTACGCGTAGAGCCTCTGCCTCGAGAGCCTCCGCCGTTTCCGTAGCCATACCCATAGCCGCTCCCGTATGAATATCCGCCTCCATACCATCCGTAGCCCGGATATACCGGCCACGACCATCCCGCGTAAATTCCAGGATAGTATGTGCCGCAGACGAATGGATCGTAATACCAAGGATTATTATACCATGAAGATTGTACCGCCCAATGCTGTCGCCAATACCATGGATCGTACGCAGGCGCGCCATATCCAAATCCGACATGAACGGATGGGTAATAATATTCGAAGAAATATGGATTACGTTCATCGCCGTTGCCGTAATACTGGTCTTCATCGGCCGGTTGATTCGTCTCTTCTTCCTGATACGAATAATCCGGTTTGTTTTTCGATTGATCTCGTGTTGAGCCGACTTGCGTGTAACAGCCTCCGGCGAACAAAACGAGAACGGCGGCAAGGCTTATAGATAATAGAAGATTCTTCATGGGCGAATCCTCCTCCTTTAGGTAAGTTGAACTATTATAATACGGGCAACATCAATGC
>JBKJJX010000338.1:0-18846 GCA_046597825.1 Bacteroidota bacterium
ATATGTTGGTGACATAATTTTTATACCAGCTCTTGATTATTGTATCGGAATAAAAATCGTCGTGGCCGAAGGAGGTTGTCACCGCGTATTGGTACGAACGGTTTCCTGCTCCGGCAACCACGCGCTGTATATCTTTAACAGAGAACCGGGGTGAGCCGATTTCATTTTCGGGTGCGGGAATTTGGGAACGCCAGCGAACGTATTGATTCATCCCGCCGTAATCATCCCAACTGTTGACGAACGGGATCAACACACGAATGTTTTGTACTCCCGCTTGATAGATAACATAGTCGAGAGCGCGCAACGCGTGTTCATTGAAAGCGCCGGGACGGTATTGTACAACAGCCGGATTTGTACTGTCGGGTGAATCAAAGAAACCCCAGAGACGGACCACGTTGAGGTGCAAAGCAGCAGCAGTTTCGAAGAGAGAACGAACGGTATTGGTATCTCCCCGTGCAGATTGTTCCAGCAAATAATATGCGTTCGTTCCGACAAAATAAAACGGCTTGCCGGCAACCTTCAGTGTGTCCGCCGAGCGCGATACGAACTGAGTCTGCGACCAACAAGTTAATGCGGAACCCCATAGCACAGCGACAAAACAACAATCCCGCCAAACCCGAAAAGAGAATGGCGGGATGAATCTTGACGATGAATTGGAATTATGTCTTGTAAAGATATGCCACATCAAGAAGCCTTGCCGTAGTGCCATCATGGAGAGCAAATCGCGGACCGCTGAAGATCGAGGCGGCGCCATATTCGCCTTTCTTATTGAGGGCATAGAAACTCACATTGAAGTTCGGTCTGCCATCATCTTTTTTCAATCGTCGCATTTTATTATGATCGACAATACGTTTGCAGACATCAAGGCAAGCCTGCTCGGGAGATTTGCCCTGCCGCATGAATTCCACCGCCATAATGCTGCTGCAATTTACAAGGTTTGCTTCACCCCGTCCTGTCGATCCTGCCGAACCGACTTCATTGTCACAATACAATCCGGCACCGATTATCGGTGAGTCTCCCACCCGTCCCGGAATTTTGTACGCGAGCCCGCTCGTGGTCGTTACACAGGAAATATTCCCCTTCATATCAATTGCGCTGCAATGGATAGTGCCCGTGTTGCGATGGAAGGGTTCGAAGAGTCCGCCAATATCTTTGTCTTCCGGCGTATGAGCAGGTAACCAATCATCTTCCTTCGAAAGATTCTCCCTCCATTTCAACCATGCTTCACGAGCGCGGTCCGTCAGAAGATTCTCCTCTGTAAATCCATGGGCCTTTGCAAACCTCAGCGCGCCCTCCCCGACAATCAGCACATGATCGCTCCGCTCCATTACCACTCTTGCCACTCTTGAAGGGTTCTTGATATTGCGGATGGATGCTACCGCCCCGGCACGATGTGTTGGTCCGTGCATTACTGCGGAATCGAGTTCAACGACACCTTCTTCGTTTGGCAATCCGCCATATCCAACACTCGTGTCGTTCGGATCATCCTCGACAATGTTCACGCCAGCGATGACTGCATCGAGAGCATCAGATCCGGAGCGAATCAGTTCGATTGCTTTCGATATCGCAGACATGCCGTTGGCGCTGGAAATAGCAATGATTCTGGATGGTGATTGGGATTGACTTGCTAGAGGAGAGGGAAGAGCGGAAGATGCTATTGCTCCCATACTAACGGCAGAAGCGCGCTTGAGAAACTCCCGTCTTGTCGTTGGCATAACTTCCTCACGTTGTGTGTGAGAAAGTTAGAGAGAAGCCTTTAGAGAAGCAAAAAGAAAATCCGTTTATCTACTCATCTCTGCCGCTTGCGCTTCCGGGCTTCGGCGGTGCCGGTGGTACGGGTACTGCCCCGTCCTCTGGATAGAGGGTAATTCCCCAATACTCCTGATCCTCGGGAGGATCCTGATTCCAGTCGCGGTAGGCGTGGGAGTCATCGGTTTCAAAATGGAGTGTGTAGTCACCTTTATCCAGAATGATTGTTGTGTTTACCATACGGTTTTTTCTGGCTCCGCCGGCGTGAACAGTCATCGAATACGTCATCTCCCAAACTGTAGTACCAGTCTTACTGTCTGTAATCCACCCGTAGTCCGCCATTTCGCGGTTCATACCTTCGCCAATTGCATAGACACGCAATTTCGTCGTTTTCAACAGTTTGAATTTTTGCTGCTTCTTTTCATTGTCGCCAACGCGGATGATCTGGGCAATAACATTTTTATCCCTCTGATCGACATACTTCCCGACAATCGACTTGTCGAATTTTTCTCCCACTCCGTAGATTGTTACGCCGTAGTGTTCCGGATCGAAAGGCGGATCTGAATTCCAATCGTTATACGCGTGCGAGTCATCGGTGATGTACTGAACCAGATAACTTCCCTTCGGGAGAGAAACAATCTCGTCAACGAAACGGTTTTTAGATGCGCCGCCGGCATGGAAGGAATTATCCGCGTTCATTGTCCACACCTTGCTACGTGTTTTTGCATCGAGAATAACGGCATAATCCGCCATGACTCTGCGCGAATTACTTTGTTCTCCCACCGCATAGACGCGGATGTCCGCGTCCTGTTTCAACGTAAATCCCTCCGTCCGGCTTTCGTTATTGCCGACTTTTACGAGACTGAGAATTACTTCACCTTCTTTTTTTGTTTCGGAAAATTTGAATGCAGCTTTTGTCTTATCGTTATCTACAGTCATCGTAATGCCGTAGTCAAGCGGATCGCTGGGGGGAGCGCAATTCCAATCAAGGTTAGAGTGGCTGTTGTCCGTAACATAATAGAGCGCGTACTCTCCTTTGGGTAAGGATATCTGGTCGTCGAATTTTGCATTCTTCGAAGCCCCGCCGGCGGAAACGCAATTTCGCCAGTTCATCTGCCACACGCGGTTACGATCTCCAACATTCACAATCCAGCCATAATCAACAAGGTCCGCGGAGTTGCGATATCCTTCACCCAGGGCGTAGATCCGGAGCTTGAGTGGTTCTGCTACCGTAAAGTTCTTCCGGATATATTCGTTCTCGCCGAGCGCGGTTGCTTTGAAGACCACGTTCGGCATTTCTTTCGGTGGCGTAAATGTTTTTAACCCGGATATTTTTGAATCGTCGACAAGGATATCGATTCCCCATTTCGGCGATCGCTTAGCCCAGGCCTCGCGTATATCATCGCCAAACCAATCGTTGAATAATCCGCCGAACCATCCTTTTAGTTTGTTGTTCTCCTGTCTGACTCCCCCATTAAACAATCCTTCTTCCCGATGATCGACGTTGACACTAATGTTTTTGAACGTGGAAACAAACGTAAACGTGGCCGCTGCGAAATAAACTTCATAGCTTCCGCGTGGAAGCGTGACTTCACCATCGAAGGTCCGGTCGTCGCGGGATTTGGAAGTATTATTCTTATCCATCTCCCACACAACCTCCCGCGTATCGGCGTTGAGAATCCAACCGTAGGCAAACATATCATGCTTGTTGTCGTCGCGTGAATCCATATTATCGCATTGGCTCCCGCCCGCTCCATCCGCACGGATGTGGAAAACTGTATTCTGAAGAATCTGAATTCCCGCGAATTTCAATTCTACTTTGCTCATGTCACGCAGCGACACAATGGCTTTCTCGCCGGAGAACGCGCTTGTCCCTAAGAATAGAAATACAACGATTGTGAGTTTGTTCATCGTCATTTGCCTGGTAATTAATTCTCCTTCTAGTACGCCGATCGGTTCTAATTTGTTACAGCCTTTGAATTTATGGCCGAATTTTCGTTATTAAAGTATTCTCTTAGCTGTGCAGTCTAATTCTTTTCTCACTGTCGGTACATAAGGCCTGCATCTGCACCGTCGCCTCTCAAAAGGTTTTTATGCATGCATTCAAAGATAAAGTAGCTCTCGTTACGGGAAGCACCGGCGAGGGAATGGGCCGCAGCATTGCCTTCACGCTGGCGCGGGAAGGAGCCAAGGTTATTCTTAACTATGGCACAGGACACCCGAACAATGCGCACGCTGCCGACAAAGTGCTTGAGGAGGTTCGTTCGCTCGGCGGCAAGGGTTACGCGTTCAAAGCCGATACGCGTGAAGAAGATGAAGTGCGGGCGATGGTTGAGGGAATTATTACGCTCTATGGTAAGATCGATTTTCTAATTTGCAATGCGGGGGGAGATTTTGATCAAAGGGACATTGCCGAAATAGAATACGAACATTGGCGATCCGTGATGAAGGCCGAAGTAGATGGCCTTTTTTATTGCATCAAACACGCGCTTCCACATATGCGGCGCGAACATTCCGGACGCATCATTGCCATCAGCCGGCAAGGCGCAGACCATCATAGCGGGCCCCCTTTCGATTATGGAATCGGGAAGGCTGCGCGAACTTCGCTCATAAAATCTCTGGCTTCGGCAGAGATTCAAAATGGTATCACCTGCAATATTATTGCTCCGGGACCCACGCCTCACATAACCCTCAAACAGGCTGTTGAATCGGCCAAACATTCCCCGGTGTGGCGCCGTCGCCGAAATGCACAACCGCAGGATATTGGCGAGGTGGTGAAATTTTTGTGCTGCGATGAATCCGCCTTTGTAACGGGTAGCGTTATAGAAGTCGCCGGCAGCTGATTGCAATTCAAAACGTATCTCATTATACTTTTTCAAGAAACCGGAAACCAAAGCGGAACGAAACTACATGCGTGAATATCTTGACCTCGTTGAGCGGGTGCTTACAAACGGCGTGTACAAACAAAACCGGACCGGCATCGATACAATTTCCTGTTTCGCAGAACAGTATAAGGTAGATTTAAGAGTCGGCTATCCGCTGTTGACAACGAAGAAAGTGAACTTCAAGTCAATGTTGCATGAGGTTCTGTGGTACTTGTCCGGCGAAGATCACATCCGCAACCTGCGTCAGCACACAAAAATCTGGGATGCGTGGGCTGATGACAACGGAAATCTCGAAACAGCGTACGGTCGATATTGGAGAAGATTTCCCAGTGCACAGATAAATCCCGGTACCGGCAAGTACGAAGTTATCGAAGTCGATCAGATTGGAAAAATCATTCAGCTCCTTAAAACCGATCCGAACTCCCGCCGCATGGTTGTAAGTGCCTGGGAACCGGGCAACGCCCTCAACAGCAAATTGCCGCCGTGTCATTACACGTTTGCATTCAACGTTCAGGGAAAAAGACTCAACTGTCATCTCACACAACGATCGGGAGACATTGCGCTCGGCATTCCATTCAATCTCGCCGCATATTCCCTTCTCACACAAATCCTTGCACAGGAATGCGGCTTCGAACCCGGAGTCTTCAGCCACACAATCGTCGATGCACATATCTATATTAATCATGTTGATGGATTGAAGGAACAACTCAAGCGCATTCCGAAACCGCTACCGCGGCTCGAGATCGCCCGCAAACCAATCGATGAACTTCAGTTCGATGATTTCACGCTTACCGGCTACGAATATCATGAGCCGATCAAGTTTGAGGTGGCGGTTTGAACATGGTCAATCCGAAATCTTCCGAAAGCAGCACACTACAACATTGAAGCTCGCCATCATCGCCGCCATAGGAAAGAACCGTGTTATCGGCAAAGACGGAAAACTTCCATGGCACATTTCCGAAGATCTTAAACGCTTTAAACGTCTCACCAGCGGACATACAGTTCTGATGGGACGAAAAACGTTTGAGTCGATCACGAGTTCGCTTCCGAATCGCCGCAGAGTTGTTGTTAGTTCGAAGCCCATTCCGGGCATCGAAACATTCTCATCCGTCGACACAGCATTAGCTGCACTCGCCGACCAGGAAAGAGTTTTCGTTATCGGCGGAGGCCAGTTGTACGCCGAAACACTCGACCGCGCTGATGAACTCTTCCTGACTTTGGTCGACAGCGACGTGGGTGGCAATACGTTTTTCCCGCCGTACGAACATCTTCTTACGAGCACATTCCGTCTGATAGCAGAAGAGAGCCATGAAGGGTACAGCTTTCTGGATTACCGGCGTATCGCGTAATCCAGTGCGTTGCCTTCCATGCACGATTTGACTACATTGGTTCAGTTTAGTCCACAAAAAACGAATGTCCATTCTCACCGCCAACAACATATCGTTTAGTTATCGTAGCGATATCCCCACGCTGTGCGACGTTTCATTTCAGGTACAGAATAAAGAATTTCTCAGCCTTGTAGGTCCGAACGGTTCCGGAAAGACCACATTGCTAAGGCTTCTCGACCGGATTTATGTTCCGAATAAAGGATCAATTCATCTTCATGGGAAGAATATCAACGAACATTCCCGGGCTGACCTTGCAAAGTGTATCGCGTTCGTGCCGCAGGATGCAACCGTTCTTTTCCCTTTTACTGTCCTGGAAATTGTGTTGATGGGCCGGTCGCCACACACCCGCGGAACAATGTTCGAGAGCGGACACGATCGTGACATCGCCATGGAAATGCTCGAGATGACACACACAGCGCATCTTGCACACCAACAAATTACGGCAATCTCGGGCGGTGAACGTCAGCGCGTATTTATTGCGCGGGCACTTGCCCAGCAACCGGAGATTCTGTTGCTGGATGAACCGAACGCACATCTGGACATCGCAAACCAGATCCGAATATTCAACATCATCAAAACACTCAATGTGGAGAAGGGGCTGACCGTAATTTCCGTTTCGCATGACTTGAATCTTGCGGCTGCCTATAGCGACAGGATCGGCATGCTTGTGTGCGGATCTCTTCTTGCCATGGGAACGCCCGACGTTGTACTCACAAAAGAAAATATTGAAAACGTTTTTCGGGCAGATGTCCTCGTCGACCGGCATCCGACAATCAACTCCCCCCGTATAACACTCCTTACTTCCAATTAACCATGGCTATTTTCGAAAACTTGCAGAAACGGGATCACGAACAGGTTGTTTTCTGTTCCGATAAACCGTCCGGATTGCGCGCAATGATCGCAATCCATAACACCAACCTCGGTCCGGCCCTGGGTGGAACGCGCATGTGGACGTACGCAACGGATGAAGAGGCGCTGAACGACGTATTACGCCTTTCCCGAGGGATGACATACAAAGCAGCGGTCGCCGGACTCAACCTTGGCGGCGGCAAAGCAGTTATCATCGGCGATCCGAATAAGGAAAAAACCGAGGCGATGTTCCGCGCATTCGGCCGGTTCGTGGAGGGTCTCGCCGGACGCTACATTACAGCCGAAGATGTCGGGACGGATGTGCGGGATATGGAATACGTTCGCATGGAAACAAAATACGTTACCGGCATCGACCGTGCTTTAGGCGGTAGCGGCGATCCATCGCCCGTGACAGCGTTCGGAGTTTATATGGGAATGAAAGCAAGCATGAAAGAACTGACCGGCAGCGATTCTCTGACGAATAAGAAAGTTGCGGTACAGGGAGCAGGTCATGTCGCCCAATATGTGTGTGACCATCTTGCGAGAGAAGGTGCGAAGATTTTCATCAGCGACATTTTTCCGGAGAAGGTGAAACGGGTTGCAGAAAAGGTGAAGGCAGAGATTCTTCCGCCGGAAGCGATCTATGCTGCTGATTCTGATGTGTTCTGTCCCTGCGCGCTCGGCGCGATCGTCAACGACGAGACGATTCCAAAATTCAAGTGCAAAATTATCGCGGGCGGAGCGAACAACCAGCTCGCAGAGGAGATGAAGCACGGACAAATGTTAATCGAAAAAGGAATTTTGTACGCCCCGGACTATGCAATCAATGCAGGCGGGCTCATCAATGTTTCCAATGAACTCGAAGGCTATTCGCAGGAACGGGCATTGAAACATGCCGAGGGAATTTACGATACCATGCTAAAGATTTATGCAATTTCAAAGAAAGACAAGATTCCTACATACGAAGCCTCAAACCGGTTGGCGGAACAACGCATCAACGCGATTAGCCGGATGAAAATGATTTACGCGGGCAAGTCCCAATTTGTGGGGCGCCTTGGTGAAAACGATTTCGGGAAACGATAACTGTGGAAAAGAAAAGCGTCCGACGACGCATTGTTCGCGAAAAAGTAGTGCAAGCGCTCTACGCGCATGAAATTTCGAAAGATCCTGCCGATCACGTCATTCAATACAACCTCGCGGGACTCGAAAACAACAAGGATGCATATGCCTTTGCAAAAGAACTCGTCCGCGCCACCATCAGCAAGGCAGACGAAATAGATGAAATAATAAAATCGAAAGTTGCCAACTGGGACTTCGGCCGCATTGCGCTGCTCGACAGGCTGATTCTCCGTATGGCAATTTGCGAGCTGATGTACTTCACAGATATTCCTCCCAAAGTAACGATGAATGAAGCCATAGAACTTGCCAAACTCTTCAGTACGGAGAAAAGCGGACAGTTCGTAAATGGCGTTCTTGATGCAGTCGTTGAAGACTTGAAAAAATCCGGTGAGTTTGGCAAATCCGGACGCGGGCTGCATGAAGGTGCTGGCCCTCGAATCACTAAAACCGCACGTGCGAAAACCTCGTAACGCTCCCATGTTCTCTTCATCCCGCGCCCGGATATTCATCTGGACGCTCTTTGATTTTGCGAACACTTCCTTTTCCGTTCTGATTATTGCCGTCGGATATTCCCTCTACTTCAAACAAATTGTTGCAGGTGGTGGGGGCAAAGGAGATTTCTATTGGGGGCTCGCGGTCAGCATATCCATGTTGTTGACGGCATTGATTACGCCAGTGCTGGGCGCGGCGAGTGATTTCTCTCATCAGCGGAAACGCTACCTCTTTATTTTCACGATAGTATCGGTCGCCTGCACTGCGTTGCTGTATGGCGTTCACGAAAATATGATTGTTGTCGGTTCGGTTCTGTTGATTGTCGCGAACATCGGGTTTGAGGGTGGAATCGTGTTCTACAACGCGTTTCTTCCAACGCTTACAGAAAAAAAATTTTACGGCCGTATCTCCGGTTATGGTTTCGCAATGGGATATGTGGGTTCGCTGGTTTCATTGATGATTGCAATTCCACTTTATAAAGATGGTTTTGCGCCGGACAATCTTTCAAGTTTCCGCTTGAGTTTTCTTCTCGCTGCGTTGATGTTCTTTATCTTTTCGCTCCCTCTTTTTCTTTTCCTTCAGGATAAAAAAACGGAGCAAACAATTTCAGGATCGTATCTGCGCGAGGGATATGCCCGTGTCATCAAAACCCTGAAACACCTTCGGTCCTACAAGCAGGTGGCAATATTTCTGCTGGCGTTCTTCTTCTATAATGACGGGATACTCACTGTCATCTCATTTGCATCGATATTCGCGCAAGAATCACTTCAATTTTCGCTGCAGGAAATTCTTATACTCTTCGCCGTCGTCCAGGCGTCTGCAATATTGGGATCATTGGTCTTCGGTTCGCTTACTGATAAAATCGGGCCGAAGAAAACAATCGTCATCAGTCTGACGTGCTGGATTCTCGTCGTTGTTGGCGCATTCTTCGTCCAATCGAAAGAGCTGTTTTACGGAATTGGAATTATCGCCGGCGCGAGCATGGGTGGGTCGCAATCAGCGAGCAGGAGTTTTATGGCGCTGCTTACTCCGCCGGAGCGTGAAGCCGAATTCTTCGGATTCTATGACGGCTTCTGCGGAAAAGCATCCGCAGTGATTGGCACATTCATATTCGGAATACTCTCGTGGGCAACCGGCAGCCAGCGGATTGCAGTTCTCTCGGTTGGATTTTTTTTCGTGGCCGGACTTGCCCTACTGCAACGCGTGAAAGAACCTCAACGTGCCTAACTTTACTTTACAGCCGGCCTTGATTACATTGATCCAGAGAATGCGAGTTGATGCAGAGAATAGAGTGAGGGGAGCGTTGTCCGGCCTGCCAATTGTTCGTCTTACCGAGTAAGTTCACCATCCACACACGACACACTCATTCATTTGTATGGCGATATATTTCATATCCGACGTTCATCTGGGGCTCGGAAACAAAGAGGAAGAAAAAGCAAAAGAGGACCGGCTACTTGGCTTTTTGAAAGGAATTTTTCCTTCAACCGACACGTTGTTTATCCTCGGAGACCTGTTTGATTTTTGGTTTGAATACAAGACCGTCATCCCGAAGGGATTTCATAGAACACTTGCCGCGTTGCAGGAATTTACCGACGCAGGTAAGCCCGTACATTTCCTCGTCGGCAACCATGATTGCTGGATGAGTGATTTTTTTGAGAAGGAACTCGGGATTACCGTACATTTGAAACCGTTCGCAACTGAAGCGCAGGGCAAGCGTATATTTCTTCATCACGGCGATGGGCTTGCAGAAAATGATTTTGGCTATAGAATGATTAAACCCGTACTACGCAATAGGTTTAGCATGTGGATCTACCGATGGCTTCATCCGGATATAGGAGTCCGGTTGGCGCGAGGGACATCGCGCTCGAGCCGGCAATATACATCGAACAAGCATTTCGGCGAGGAAAAAGGAATGATCCGCGAAGCGACAAACAAAATTCGCGAAGGGTTCGACATTGTCATGATGGGACACCGGCATCAGCCTCATCTCTTGAAGATTGAAAACGGCGTGTATATCAATTTGGGGGATTGGATTGCATTCAATACGTACGCGGAACTCTCCAATGGCAACATCGAATTAAAAACATGGAATACTAAATCCTGAAGCATGGCAGACTACTCAAAAGAAGAACTCGATCGCTATTTTAACGACCCGGAATACCGGCGAAAACACTCACGAAAGAAGCCGCGTTTCACATCCCAGCAAAGATGGATCATGGCGGGCGTCGCCATTGTATTGTGGGTTGCATTTATTTTCTACCTCGTCTCCGGGCTTCCCTCGCTCGAAAAAATTGAGAACCCCAAACCGGAACTCGCCACAAAGGTATATTCCGTCGATGGTGAAGTACTCGATCAGTTCTACGTGAAAAACCGTTCGAATGTATCCCTGAAGGATTTGCCGAAGCAGACCGTTCAGGCACTTCTCGCAACGGAAGACAAGAATTTTTATGATCACTGGGGTGTCGACCTTGTGCGCTTCATGAAGGCAATGGTGAAGAATGTGTTCTCCTTGCAGTTGAAAGAGGGAGCAAGCACAATCACCCAGCAACTCTCAAGGAATTTGTATCTCGGCAGAAATGATCGGAATGTCTTCGATAAAGGCATTCGGAAAATACGCGAGTTTATCACTTCCGTTCAGCTCGAACGGCGCTTTACGAAAGATGAAATTCTTGAATTCTATTTCAACGTCGTATATTTCGGCCGCAGTTCGTATGGTATTTCTTCAGCGGCACAAGTGTATTTTGGAAAACCTGCCGCAGAACTTTCCCTTAGTCAGACGGCGACACTGATTGCATTGTTGAAAGGCCCAGGCTATTACGATCCCATTCGACATCCCGCCCGGGCGTTAGGACGCCGGAATCTTGTGCTTTCGCAGATGGAGAAATACGAGTTCATAACGCCGGCGGAGGCACGTGCAGCACAGCAGGAAAAACTTGTCATAAAATCAGAAGACGAGATTCTTACGACCGGTATTGCCCCGCATTTTGTGGAAAACGTTCGTCAGCAGCTTCGTGAGAAAGCCGAGAAATACGGCTTCGATCCTTTACGCGACGGCCTTTCCGTCTACACCTCGCTGAACGCGAGGATGCAGCGATACGCAAACCAGGCGGTGGAAGAACATCTTGCAGAGTATCAGAAGTCGTTTGACAAATTATGGGACTGGAAAAAGCACAGGGATGCTTTGCAGAATGCCATCGATCTCGCTGTGTGGACTTCCTCCCAATTCCGAAATGCGGAGACGAACAGAAGCAAAGACAGCGTGGCAAAAGTTTTGCGGAACGACAAGGAGTGGGTTGATTCCATTCTCACCGCTGCAAAACAAATCGAAGTCGGGTTTGTTGCCATTGATCCCAAGACCGGAAATATTTTGGCAATGGTCGGCGGGTCGAATTACAGAAAATTCAAGTACGGATTGAATCACGTCACGCAGATAAAGCGGCAGGTTGGATCGGCGTTCAAGCCCTTTGTCTACACGGTCGCAATCGACAACGGCTACGCGCCCACGTATGAGTTGCTGAATCAACCCGTTACATTGATCATGGCGGATGGCTCCCACTGGTCGCCCAAAAACGACACCCGAACGTTTGGCGACAAAATGACGATTCGTGAGGGATTGAAAAATTCCGTTAACTTGATCGCCGTTCGGGCAATCATGGAGATAGCACCTATACGCCAGGTGATACAATATGCAAAGCGTATGGGAATCACATCAACTCTGCCGCCATACGAATCGCTTGCACTTGGTTCAGCGGATATTTCTCCAATAGAGATGACCTCTGCATTTGGAATTTTTGCAAATCACGGCGTGCTTGTTGAGCCTATTTCAATTTTAAGAATTGAGGATAAAAATGGAAATGTGCTCGAGGAAGGAAACGCCGGCAAACGGGAAGTTCTGAGCGACGAAACATCCTTCATCATGACAACCATGCTGCAAGGCGTAGTAGATGAGGGAACCGCAACACGCATCCGACGATTCTTCCATCTTCCTGCCGCCGGAAAAACAGGAACGACCAATGATTATTCAGACGCATGGTTTGTCGGATACACGACTCAGATCGTTGCCGGTGTCTGGGTTGGATTCGACAATAAGACAGTCCACTTCACAAACTCCGATGGCCAGGGTGGCAGGGCTGCGGCTCCAATATGGGGCCGGTTCATGAAATATGTCTACGCTGATAAGACAATCAATATGCCGTTGCAGTACTTTACACGTCCTTCAACAGTGTATCAAGACTCCATTTGTACCGACACGAAAGAACGGGCAACTGAATTTTGCCCCGAGAAGATGGTAGAGTATTTCACAGCGAAGACGCGGCCAGGCACATGCACCAAGCATGCAACCGCGGATTGGAGGGATCACGTGCAGGAGAAAGAAACTATTAGCTACTAAGTTGCCAGAGAAGAACAAATGTCAAAAAAAATGCCCAGTCATAGCCGGGCATTTTGCTTTTTCGTAGTACAAGTTAATCAGCGCGCAAATCGTGCTCAAAAATATCATCGTCCGGAGTTGAAGGCCGGGGCCGTCGGGCTTCTTGTTTTTCGATGAGCATGAGGGGGACTGAAGCAAGAGCAAGCAATGCAAGATATTTGAAAAACTTCATATGGTGTCTCCCTCAATAAAGAAATGAACAAGTTGCAACTGTCCTAATGTACAGTTAAACATCCGCGGTGGCGGTGACTTCTAACACAACGATATACACACAAAGGAAAGTCCCGTCAGGTTTTTCCCGGCGGGACTTCGGAGTGAAAAACATATTCCGGCGATCACTTCATGAGAACCATCTTCTTCATCAAGTTCACTGCTCCGTCGGCGGTCATCCTGTAAAAATACAATCCGCTTGAGAGTCCGTTCGCATCGAATGAAACAGAGTGAACACCTGCGGGACGTACAGCGTCCACCAACGTTGCCATTCGCTGTCCGATAAGATTATACACTTCAATCTTCACGTTACTTTGTTTGGGCAACGCATACTCAATAACTGTCGTCGGATTGAACGGATTGGGATAATTTTGATTCAAACCAAATTCCGTCGGCAATGATTTTTCCTTTACTCCGGTAGCGCCGGAAGGGAGAATACCCTCGGTGTAACTTACAGCGCCATCCAGATCCATTTGTTTCAGCCGGTAATACCATGTTCCCGCACCGGGGTTCGCATCAGTCCATGTGTAATCGTGCGGTTCGAGCGTTGTCCCGTGGCCGGGAATCAAATCCGAGATTGTTTGATAAGTTTCCAGTTGACCATTCAGCGACTTCTGAACGAGGAAACCGTAATTGTTGGTTTCGGTCAGCGTGCGCCAATTCAAACGTATGTGCCCTTGCTGGTTGATGACGGAGCCGGTGAAGCTTGCAAGCTGGACGGGAAGAGGGGCTGTATATGTAACAGTCAATTTTAGCTTGTTGAAACCGCCCGGGTTCGTCACGGTGTAGCTTCCCGAACCATGCATAGTGCTGTCAATAAGTGTCCCCGAAATAATGTCCTGAAGCCTCCCGGCAGCCCACGAGGGCAGAGTCCAACTAATAGTAATTGTCGAGCCACTGCCGACCTGATATTTCAGTTCATGGATACGATTTCCGCTGGTGGACACTGTGCCTTGTCTGTAATCCCGAATTAATCCCTGTCCGATAGAAACACCAATGTCATCACCGACAAATCGGGCATCGAAGGGTCCTGTCGGAGGGAATGGAGGCAGCTCTGCTTCTCCCAACCCAGCATCAATTCCATCAGTCCCCGCGGGGTCGACACCCAGCCACAATTGTTGGGTACCACCCGCATTGTCAGTTACCGTAAGTGAGAATTCGAACTGGGCGTTCTGAGTTCCCGAAAAGGCTGCCACCGAAAACATCAACCCAACAACTCCAAGCCACGCGTATTTCACGATTCATCTCCTCTTCTACTTTAGTATAACCATCTTCTTTGTCTGTATGAATCCGCCTGCTTCCAACTTGTACAAATACATTCCGGATGCGATGTCGCTCGCATTGAATTCAACTTGATGGTAACCCGCAACATAATCCCCGCTCACAAGATCAGCCACTTTTTGTCCGATGATGTTATATACGCTCATCGTCACGTGAGAATCCTTCGGCAACGCAAACTTAATTACAGTGGTCGGGTTAAACGGATTGGGGTAATTCTGATTCAACTCGTACACAGTCGGGAGCTGCTTGCCAACAGTACCCACTTCACGAAATTCAATTTTTTCCAGGTTGAGTGAAATAGTTAGTTCCGTTCCTTCCCTCAGTGTACCATTTAGCAGACTTCCGTTGATAACGTCGCTTACTCTGAGAGACATGCCGTTTAGATTTTTTGCTTTCAGTCGTACCGGATGTGCTACACCATTCATATGGACACGGTGAGTTTGCCCGAGCGGCTCGGCGATTGTATTCGAGGAATATCGTACGTCAAAAATTCCCGATGGTGCAGTCGGGGGCAACTCAAATGTACCATGCATTTCTTCCGACTTGGCAAGATACAATATAGCCTTCTGAGCGTTCGCGTCCTCAATTTCAATTGTAATCCAATTATCGAAAGCAATCGAACTGCCCTCACTGATTTTTGAAGTGGCGGCTGAGGATAGGTCCAGAGTTCCCGCCTGTGAGGTTTTCACCCAGTATCCCTTGCCGCGCTTCAGCGTGTCTGCAACCGAGTAGCCATTGGAATAACCGTAGTAGGGAGTTGTAACTATTCCGCCGGGTGTGCTAGTGATTGCCGCAGTCCGTGCATTGAAATCCAGAGGCCCGACAATATTCCAGCCCGAGACGACAGCGATTGTTGAAGGAGAAACTTTTGTACCGAATACAGTGAACGTATCCGCGGCACCGAACTTCATCCAGTATCCTTTGCCGTTTTTCAACGTATCCGCGGTGAAGTAACCATTATTATATCCATACGTTGGCGAGGAGGCGCCGGGATAGAGGGTTGAACTTCTCATGTCCGTAGCAATAACCGGAACAGAGACAATATTCCACCCATTGGCGATCGGGACATCATTTGTCGATGATCCGACGCCGTCAATCGTATTGGTCACCTGCACAGTGTCCTTGGAAAGAATCCAGGTGTTGGCATATGACCCTCCCGCATCCCAACTGATGTCGGAGTTTGCGGCGCTGTTTGTCAGTGCCAAGCGAACAGTACAGATTCTCTCGCCGGACGGTCCCGATGTTGACAGCGGTTGTCCGGTGCCGGGGCCATGGCCGGTATAAAATATCTGTACTCCCAAACGTGGCGGCGCGCTGTTCACGATTACAACTCTCATCGGAGCGTAATCGGTTGTGAGAGAATCACCGGTAAATTTGGAATTGATGTTTGATAAAGTTGGAGATGAGAGGGCAGCCGTATTGAAATAGAAGAAGAAGTTGCTCCATCCCAAATTTACCTGAGGTGACCCGATACTTCGGGCATAGATATCAAAAGTAAAGTCGGTCCCGGTTCGATTGAAGTTCTGAATCGATGCCGTTACGGACCGTTGCGCGAGTGCACCTCCCACAATAAATACCAACAACAAAGCAAGTAATCCTCTACGCATATCCTTTGCCCCTCCTACCAGATAAAATGAAGATATAACTGTAAGCTTGATTACAAATGAAAGATTTTAAAGCGTCGGAAATTTGAGGCTAAAACTCCAGTGTCAATCTAGACTCTTTCCCAAAAAAATCTCGTAATCCTTATCACAAGGAAACGTTACCCATAGACGTCAAAAATATACGCAATGAGGGGTGGAAAGTAAAGTTCGGGAAAAGAAGCTAAATCCCCAATAAAGCCTTGTATTTATGGTTAGAGTGAAGATTCATGAGGTCAGGGTCAAGCAGAGTTTCCAAATCAAAACGGCGATCTGTTGCTTTTGTAAGAAGCGCCAGCGCCTCCACCAATTTACTTCGTTGAAGGGCGTACGTTCTTGCAGAGTTGTACAGAACTGAAACATCCGACGGGGCCATTTCAAGAGCTCGGGCAGCAGAGTTGTTGCCATCAGGAAAAAGTCCAAGCCGCGTTTGTACGAGTCCGCGGTATGAATAGGCTCGTGCGAACGCGGGAAACGTTTTCAATGTGTCGTTTATGATATCAAGTGATTGATGGAGCGCTGCTTTCCAATCTGCCTGAGATTTTCCCGCAAGCTGAAGTGCGCGACCCAGATCATAAAAGGCAACAAAACTTCGCGGTTCCTTCTTAGTACGATCTGTCAGAATATCGATTGCGCTTTCAGGATTGTTTGTAGCAAGAAGGCAACCTAACATCGCATTGTCATCGTAGATAACAGTTGAGTCTGCAACAATTCCGGCTGTCGCCCGAAACTCGCGTAGAGCTTCTGTGTTTCTTCGTTGCGATCGCAGGAGCATCGCGAAATTACGCCGTACTCCGAAATTGTACGGATCAACTGTAGCGGCAGCCGATGCTGCATCTACTGCTTCATCGCTTTTGCCAAGACGAATATATGCAGACGAAAGTCCCCGGTACGCTTCTGCATCGCTCGGCGATAGCGCAACCGATTGTTGAAAACGCTCAACTGCATTTTCAAAATTTGAGCGATAATATTCAATCCAACCCCACAATGTGTACACCTCGGAATTTTTCGCACCGAGATTCACTGCACGTTGAAGATTCCTGTTTGCTTCAACGAGATCTGTTCGCGCGGTATCATGCGACGCATTGAAGCGAAGGACATGCGACCACCCAAGCGCTGCTTCCGCCGCCGCAAATGTCGGGTCTTGGGTTCGCGATAGCTCAAAAACCCGAATCACGGAATCGAGTGACGCAAGTTCAGGATGCTGTAACAAATATCTTCCGTGAAGATATGTTTCAAACGCTTTCCCGTTTGTCGGGGAAAATACAGAATATGAAACCTGATTCCCGGTACTTGCATCCATCGCAATTGTCAGGTCGGCAATAATATCATTGCCAAAGGTTGCAAGATTATTTCCGGAAACGGATGCGGTCCGGGTAAATACCGGGGAGGATGAGCCGGTCTTCATTAGAGTGAAGCGAACCGTCATCGGATCACCAGCCTGTTCTACATCTAATTCTAAAAGATATTCTGACTTCACAAAATTCTGAGACGCCGAGCGATTTTTGGTCCCGACTGCCAATGCTGTTTTCGTCCCAAACACCTTCAGCGTTTTGATTTCTGATAAACGCGTAATCAATTCTCCCATCATTGACTCGGAAAGATAGGCGGGAACGCCGGCTGAATAAACAGGAAGGACAAGCACACTTTTGGTCGGAAGGAAAAATCGTTCGCGCACATTCTGAAATACTACCGCGGATGTGACTAAGCCAAGAAGAGCCAATCCGGCGAATGCAACCCACTTGAGTGGATGTTTGATATTTCGCTTCGTTCCCGAAATTGTTTGGGCTGCCAACGGGGAATCTATCGGAACAACCGCTGGCTCAGCAAAAGAATTTTCACTTCCAATTACAGCCTCATCGATTTGTTTTCTCAAAGGAGGAGTTGAACTTTGTTTCTCGCTATCCGCATCTTCCTGTTTCTTGCGAACATCTTGCCGTAAACGCCCAATCAGATCGATAGCTTTTTCGACGTCGCGTTTCAGTTTCAGCGCCTCCTCGTTCTGCGGCGCAACACTCAGCGCTTCCGACAGGATGCTAAGTGAATCGTTGTACTTTTCATTTTGATACGCAGCGTGAGCAGAATGTAACAGCGAAACCACGCGGCTATCCTGCTGCGATTCGTGCTTTACTTCCTCAACAGTTGTAACGGGTGAGGAAGCAGATTGAACTTGGACATTCTCCGAGGTGACAATATTTTTTATTGGTGGAGGAGGAAGAGGAGTCGCAGAAAACATCTCCGAGAGTTGATCCCCTATTTGAATTTCCTGCGCCTCGATGCGGGCGAGTTCCGCCTCTTCCGCCCTCAGGCGGATCTCATCGAGCATTTTTTTTCGATCGTCTTTCATTCCATTGAGCAAAATTCGACTTCAACACAGAGGAGGAATAATTCCTGAGAAGCGCAGACCCACCCCTTCACTGTAATTATCGGCGGATGAGAGCGTAAACTTAAGCCTATTTTCCCTGCGCATCCGCCAAAATGATCAGAATATCCTCTTCCAGACTATGAACGGGAGATTCCACTATCCTCCCTATCTCCTGCTGATTTTTAAGGAAAATGAATGTTGGAACACGATCGATGCGGTACTTTTCTGTGACACCGTCCGAGCTTGTCTTGGTTCGATCCACACCATAGAATTTGATGTGCTGAGGGGGAATTGAGCTGAGGTCGGCTATTTTGAGAAATCTCGGCACCTCCCGTTTACTGTCACCGCACCATGTTCCCATGATAACCACGACATCGACATCGCCGGCGAGAAGTTTTATCATATCTGTAAAATTCTGGCTGATGTGTACAGTGTCGTA
>JBKJJX010000059.1:0-11409 GCA_046597825.1 Bacteroidota bacterium
GGCATACATTTTTACGGGCCGACCGGGGATCTCTCCAACAAGGTCGGCGTCATCGCATTTAATATGGACGGGATGCATCCGGGACTGGTAGGAGCAATTCTTGGAGCCGAGGCGGGAATCGGGGTGCGAAGCGGATACTTCTGTGCACAGCCGTATGTGAAGAACCTGCTCAACGTCGGTACCGAGAACGCCAAAGACAGCGGATGTGGAATTGTCACGACTGAATTCACAACGTTTCCCGGGATGGTGCGCGCAAGTTTCGGTTGTTATTCAAACGAAGCCGACGTTGATGCGCTTGTTGAAATGGTTGAGAAAATCAGCCGCAAAGAGTATCGTGGCGAGTACGTTCAGGATCCGGACTCCGGCGCTTTCTCTGCGAAGGGATTTGTCATCGATCATGACAAGTACGTCTCTCCATTCGAATCTGATCTGGTGAGTAGCGGACAAACTTTTTCGGAGAGCGCGTGGGGTTAACAACAGCGTTCTCGTACAAACACAACCAGCTTTGCTGTGAAGAACTCACCCTTTCCTCGCTCGGCACACAATACGGAACTCCTCTCTACGTTTACAGCAAACAGGCAATAGAAGAGAACTGCAAAGCGATCGAATCCGCATTTGCCGGCCAGGATCATCTCAGCACGTATGCGGTAAAGGCAAACGGCAACATTCACATTCTCCGGCTGATTGCAGAACAGGGACTCGGTGCGGATGTTGGTTCAAGAGGAGAACTTTTTCTTGCGCTCAAAGCCGGATTCCCTCCGGACAAAATCTCTTTCAGCGGAGTTGGCAAACGGGATGATGAAATCGAAGAAGCATTGGACCGGGACATCCTTGCATTCAATGTCGAGTCTGAACAAGAAATAGAAATTATTAACTCTATCGCCGAACGAAAAGGCCGCCAGGCTAGAATACTCCTCCGGCTCAATCTCGACATCGACGCACACACGCACGCGTACATTTCGACAAGCAAAAAAGAAAATAAATTCGGCGTGCCCGCATCAAAGGCGGAAGAGATTCTCAAAAAGGCTCAGCGCCTTTCCCACATAGAGATCCGCGGAATTCATAGTCACATCGGCTCGCAGATTACAAGTCCCGACACATTCGTTGCCGCTGCATCCGCGCTCCGAACCATAGTGGAAGAACTTCGGGTAAAGCAAATTCCGATTCATGACCTTGATTTCGGCGGAGGCTTCGGGGTTCAATATCATGGCGTACTGACAGATCCTCAACTGCCGTATGAAAAACCTGAAACGAAATCAATCGATGCGGCATCGCTTATCAAGGCCGCGTTGCCCATACTCAAAGAAACGGGATGCAATATTTCCATTCAGCCCGGTCGCTCGGTGATCGCAAATGCAGGTGCACTTCTCACAAAAGTCTTGTACAGAAAAGAGACTGACGAGAAAACTTTCATCATCGTTGACGGAGGGATGAACGATCTGATCCGCCCGAGTTTATATCAGGCGCACCATCAGATTGTTCCGACGCAGTTGAAGAATGCAAAGTTCGAAAGCGTGGATGTCGTTGGCCCGTGCTGCGAGTCCGGCGACTTCTTTGCCACCGATCGTGCACTCCCGCACGTTGTACGCGGCGACGATCTTGTTCTGCTTTGCACGGGAGCGTACGGTCTTGTTCTTTCATCAAATTATAATGCGCGGCTTCGTCCCGCAGAAATCCTCGTTGACGGAAACAGGTCCACCGTTATTCGCGAACGCGAGCAGTACGACGAATTATTAGAATAGGAATACACGATGCGGCTTTACAGTGTTGCGGTGGTTGGAGCAACGGGTCTGGTGGGACGAAAAATGACCCAAGTGCTGGAGGAGAGAAACTTTCCTGTCGGCGCTATTAAGTTTCTCGCCTCTAAACGTTCTTCAGGAACAGAAGTGCAGTTCGGCGGCTCGAGCCATCGGGTGGAGGAACTGACTCAACATTCGTTCGCCGGAGTAGATGTTGCATTGTTCTCCGCTGGCGCAACAATCAGCAACGAGTTCGCACCGTTTGCCGTTGCCGCGGGCACGCTTGTCATCGATAACAGCAGCGCCTTCAGAATGACGCCCACGGTTCCGCTTGTCGTTCCGGAAGTCAACCGCAGCATGATTTTTCATCATCAGGGAATCATCGCCAATCCGAACTGCTCAACCATTCAGATGGTCGTAGCATTGAAACCGTTGCACGACAAGTGGAATATCAAGCGGGTCGTCGTTTCAACATATCAATCCGTCACGGGAGGCGGACAGCGGGGTCTCGATCAACTCGAACAGGAATCCGCACAAAAGCCGGTTCTTCAGAAAAAATTTGCACATCAGATTGCGCTCAACGTTCTCCCGCAGGTCGATGTGTTCATGGCGGACGGTTACACGAAAGAGGAACACAAAATGGTGGAAGAGACAAAAAAAATAATGGGCGACGACACTCTTCGCATAAATGCAACATGTGTGCGGGTACCGGTCTATGGCGGGCATAGCGAGTCGGTAAATGTCGAGATGGAAAAACAATTCACGCTGGATGAAATACGTCGTGCATTGCGCTCAGCCCCCGGCATTGTTGTGCAGGATGAACCGGAACAGTCGCTTTATCCCATGCCGGTCAATGCGTGGAACCGCGATGAAGTATTTGTCGGAAGAATCCGGCGGGATGAAACTTTGCCCAATGGACTTACGTTCTGGATAGTGTCGGACAACCTGCGGAAGGGTGCGGCAACTAACGCGATCCAAATCGCAGAAGAGTGGATCAAAGGAGAATAATTTTATTAAAGGAGTACTCATGAAGAAGTACATTGTTGGCGGCCTCATCGTTCTGGCCGGTATGCTGGTGATTTTTTCGCGTTCAAACACGGCTCCGGCGTCGGTCGAAGTAGGAAAGAAAGCGCCCGCATTTACATTGAAAGATGCCGAGGGCACCGAGCATGCGCTGGACGGATTTCTGAAAAACAAGTACACCGTGCTCATGTTTATCGCCACGCAATGTCCGGTATCGAACGCGTACAACAAACGCATGGCTGACCTGAGTAAGGATTATGCATCGAAAAATATTGCGTTCGTCGGCATCAATTCCAACAAGCAGGAAGACGTAGAAGAGATCAAAGAGCACTCCGCGAAACACGGATTTACATTCCCCGTGCTGAAGGACTGGAACAATATCGTTGCGGATGAATATGGCACGCAGGTGACACCTGAAGTATTTGTGCTGGACGGAAAGGGAGTCATCCAATACCACGGCCGCATCGATGACAGCAGAAACGGTGACAACGTAAAGAGTCACGATCTGAGCGAAACACTCGATGCCTTACTTGCCGGCAAAGCCGCGCCGCGGGCGGAGACGAAAGCATTTGGCTGTTCAATTAAACGTGTAAAGAAGGACAGTTGAGAAAATCCATATTCATCATAGTTGCCGCCGTTATTTCTTTTTCAATCACACAGGCGCAGAAACCCTCTGAGCCTGTTGTGGTCTCTGTTGATGAAAAAGGATTGGACGCCGTTCGCGCACAATCATTGGGAAAAGTTCTGGTTCTCAACCTCTGGGCCACGTGGTGCAAACCGTGCATCCAGGAATTCCCCGAACTGTTGAAGCTTCAACGGACGTATGGCGAACGAGGGCTTGATGTCGTCTTTATTTCTATTGATGATGATTTGAAAGCAAAACAAAAAGTCCTTTCGTTTCTAAAGAAGATGAAAGTATCGGGGACATTCTACATAAAACAAACAGACGACGATGAGAAATTCATCAACGCAGTAGAACCGAAATGGAGTGGCGCTTTGCCAACCACGCTGATCTATGATCAGCGCGGAAGGCTCGTCGAGATGAACGTTGAGGAGATGAATTTTTTTGAGTTGGAGAAAATAATCAAGCCACTTCTTCTGTATTAAGCCTGATTGAAACTCACCCGCCATTTGCCTATCATGACTTCCACAGTCACGAAAACAAATGTCCGCCGAAATTATCCCACAGCTTGTTGATGTCTGCCATCGTTTGTACGCCCGCGGTATGGTTACTGCAATGGATGGGAATGTCAGTGTTCGCCTTTCATCCGGCAACATTCTCACCACGCGCTCCGGCGTTAACAAGGGAATGGTAACGGCAAATGATTTTGTTGAACTCTCGCCTGACGGCAGCCAAATTTACACCAAGGGAAAACCCTCCACCGAAGTCGGCATGCATCTGTACATTTATCAGCAGCGGCCGGATGTGCACGCCGTTGTGCATGCACATCCCACGTATGCGACCGGCTTTGCAACTGCCCGAATTGCGTTGGACGGATGCGTGTTTCCGGAAGTGATTATCGGGATGGGAGCCATCCCTCTTGCCGTCTATGCAACGCCTTCGACAAAAGAAGTTGCCGACTCCCTTTCTCCTTATATAAAGGATAGCGATGCAATCCTGCTGACAAATCACGGCGCGGTAACATACGGCGCGAATCTCTCCGAAGCGTATTTTAAGATGGAGAAAGTGGAACACGCAGCACACATTTCATTTGTTGCGCGCATGTTGGGAGGGGCTCACTCTCTGAATAAAGAAGAAATCACGAGACTGCGTAACGTAAGCGTTCAAAGTTACGGCAAGGATTTGTCGAAAAAAATTGCCTGCGAAGTTTCGGACGATACCGATAATGAGCTTTCCGATACAGCTCTTCGCGAATACATTCTTCAATCCCTTCGAAAACAAGGCCTTGCCTAATCATGAACACAAGCAAACTGAGGGTCGGTGTCATCTTCGGCGGGCGTTCAGGCGAGCACGAAGTCTCCCTCGTTTCCGCAACGTCTGTTATTGAGGCATTGGATAAGGACAAGTACGAGGTCGTCCCTATCGGCATCACGCAAGAAGGGCGATGGATCAGCTCGGATGAATCGCTGCGACTTCTGAAATCAGGTCAAGGAATTGAACACGAGCCTGACCGCCTTCTTCTCCCCGATCCAACAAAACAATTCCTTGCGTCGTTGAACGAATCTGCCCATCGGGAATTAAAACTCGATGTCATATTTCCTGTCGTTCATGGCTCGTACGGAGAAGACGGGACTTTACAAGGCTTGCTCGAACTGGCAAACATTCCATATGTCGGCGCTGGAGTTCTCGCATCGTCGGTAGGAATGGATAAAATTGTGCAAAAGCAATTACACAGTCAGGCGGGCTTGCCGGTCGTGAAGTACGCGTGGTTTCTATCTTCTGAATGCAAAGCAAATCCCAAAAAGGTCCTGGCCGCTGTTGAGACAACCCTGAAGTATCCGGTGTTCGTTAAGCCGTCGAATGCAGGTTCGAGTGTCGGCATTTCCAAATCTCACAACAAAAAAGAATTACTCGATGCTCTGACTCTCGCCGCACAATTCGACAGAAAAATTATTGTCGAACAGGGAATTAAGAATGTACGGGAGATTGAAGTAAGCGTTCTCGGGAATGACAAGCCTGTTGCCTCTGTTCCGGGAGAAATTATTCCGTCGAATGAATTCTATGATTACGATGCAAAGTATGTCGATGGAAAATCTGTCGCGGTTATTCCCGCGAGGCTTCCGAAGAATATTGTGAAGCAGATTCAGCAGCTCGCCGTGAAAGCATTCACAACACTCGATGGCGCAGGCATGGCAAGAGTTGATTTTTTTGTCGTAAAGAAGATGAACAAGATTTATCTGAACGAAATAAACACGATCCCCGGCTTCACGTCTATCAGCATGTATCCAAAGTTGTGGGAGGCGTCAGGACTTTCTTATTCTGCACTACTTGACCGCCTGATACAACTGGCGCTCGAGCGCCATGCCGGGAAGAACAGTCTTCGGACTACCTACCAACCGGCAAAGGCTTGGTACAAGAGCTGATTTTAGCAGAAACGATCTCGACCTTTCTCCTCCCCTTACCAATTTCCACCATTGTAGAGCTACACAACAGAATCATCTTCTTTGACATTCTTGGTACAGATATCTTGTAACTTGATTTTAAAGTCGCTATACTTTCGGTAGATTAGTTTTTGAGAAAGCTCTTTCCAATAGCGCATACTCCCTCAAGTCTTGCGCTATTTTTTTTGGGGAAAAATTCAGGGGATGAGTACAATGGCATTCACGATTGCCTGTTCAACATTCGCCGCATTAGCGTCCATAACATTTGCCACGTGCGGGCAAACCGACTCACAACACAACTCCAACATCAAGCATGATAATGTTGAAATAAGCAAAATGCTGGATCAGGCAATACTCAGCCCCTCCCCCGTCGATTCGTTTCAAGTCCTTCTTCCTAAGATCCGATCATACCCAACTGTTGATAGTGCCTGGATAAACGGCAGGAATTTCTTTGTGCAATACAAAGGCGGAGGCGTCCTTTCATGGACCGCGCCCATCAATGAACAACATGGAGAACAACAAAAATGAAACCCCAACGATATGCGTTGCTTATTATTTTGTTTGTTGCTTTGGTAAGTGGTTGTAAAAAAGATAGCGGACCCAATGATACTGGTGGCGGCGGGGACGGGGGCCCACTGACCGAGGCGCAGAAGCAAATTATTCGGGCAGGCTACCAGACTATCTCCGCATCGGCAGATTCAATCATGTTACGTACGGATCCGCTGCCCGGTTTGCAGGCTCAGTTGGCATCGTATCAGACAAACTCTGCAGTTGAACGCGCGTGGATTCTTGAGAATACGCTTTTCGTTACGTTTAAGAACGGTGGAACGATTAGCTGGGTTGTTCCGACAAGCCTGGTGGTTCCCCCATATGACGGTCCGGTTGGACAAGATTTCGACGCTTCATCATGTCTCCTTCGGCCGTCGGAACTTATTGGCAACACCAATGCGCTGCTTATCAATTCGCAGTATGGCGATGAAGGCCGACAGTACAATCGTGATCTAATTACATATCTCAATACGAAATTCCAGGCACGCGGATTTACCGTCACCACAAAAAATGGCAGCGCTGCCGACGTGAGCTTCTTCAAGAGCGGATTGAAACAATATGGTGCGATCTTCTATGTAGCACACGGCGGCTACGACGGAACCAACACGTGGCAAACAACAGGTGAGGAAGGAACGCTTGACAGTCTCATGTCGCAATACGCCACTCTTTGGAAGGCGAAACGTCTTGGTATCGGAACTGTCACTGAAAAAAGAAATGGCGTTAACAAAGCGATCAAGCTGTACACATTTAGTGAGAAGTTAATCGATTCTCTCTACGCAGCAACTGACTTTCCCAAATCAATGATATATCTGGTCTCTTGCCAGGGACTGAAAAGCCCAACGCGAGCGGTGGCTCAATCGTTTGTAAACAAAGGTGCACGCGGTGTTATCGGTTGGGATGAAACAAACTGCCTCGGACAGTCGACCGGCAAACAACTATTTACAACCATGCTGTGCGGAGCAAATATCAAGCAAGCCTTCGGTGCCCTTCCTGCAGAAGCAAAGAACGATAAATGCACAGTTCCTGCGGGAGCAAACCTGATTTATTTCCCCGCAAATGCTGACACGTTGCGTCTTGTGGATTCTGTCAGGGCGAGAATATTATTGACAACGCCAAAGAAGGATTCAACGTACACGACCCGGAATATCACGCTTGCAGGTTCCTTGATTAGTGGCGATAGCATCGCAATCGGGATTGTGGAAGTCAATGGCATTGCAACACGCTTAACCCGTACCCTGACTGGCGGCAAATACATCTCATTTTCGCAGCCTATCGTCATCGACAGTGGTGCCAACGTAATTCACATGTCCTTCAGTGGAAAACTCACCGATGGAAGATGCGCCTTCGTTGATACGACATTCGGCGTCAAAGGAAATTTTGCCGCACTTAGCTTGTGGTCGGAACTGCGTTGGAACACTGCTTCTGACGTCGACTTTCACCTCTTGCCTCCAGGTGCTTCCTTCCCAGGAAGCTTCTGGACAACGACCGACTGTTATTACGGCAACAAAACCCCCAGTTGGGGGGGATTTCTTGACGTTGATAATACGACCGCATACGGCCCTGAACACATCACCATTCCGGCTGTGAGAGACACCGGGACGTACCGACTGTTTGTTCATTACTATTCTGCACCTACAGGAACGATAACATCGGCATCGGTCGCGGTCAAAGTCGGGAATGGGACGGTTCGAAACTTCGGCCCGCATACTCTTACCACTCCCGCCTCACGAGGCGGCGACATATGGGAGGTATGTACGATTCATTATCCGAATGGTGTGATCACTCCGGTGGGTCGGCCTGTATCGCTTCCGCCATTAGACAAGAGGATTACCAAAACTCCGGATTTGAAGCGAAAGTAACTCTAAGGAAATAGAGAATCCCCCGACGAATTATTGAACAGGGGTTCTCAACTTTGTACGGTAGCCTTTTTTGATGCGGGTGGACGGAATTGTCCACCCGCACTTCTTTTTAGGTGCCGAGATACACAATATCAGTAATTTGCAAACCCCTCAATTTATTGGTAAATTATTCCGCAATGAATAATCTATTCTACCGAAAAGATAAAAGAAGCTTCAACCTCAAAGACAAGGCGTTGAAGTTGCTGGCGAATAAACGCCTCGCATTTCGTTATGTGATCGGGTCGGTCATCGCGCTCTATGTTTTGTTCGGCAGTCACGGCGTGGTTCAACGCATCCGGCTGCAACATCAACATTCTGAAATGATCTCGAAGATTGAAGAAGCAGAATTGGAGACGAAACGCCTGCAAGCTGAATCAAAAGCATTGGACGGGAATTCGCGGGCCATTGAAAAAGTTGCACGCGAAAAACACGGGATGATCCGCGAAGGAGAAACAGTCTACAAGGTAAACAGGAAATGACCCGCTCTGTAACCTGAGATTGATTGCGGATTGCGAATTGTCAGTTGCGGATTGAGAAGTCCGCAATCCCCAATCCGAAATCCGAAATCAAAAACAATGGACCTCTTCGAAACCACACCTCACAAATCCTCACCATCAATCAACGCTCCCCTTGCGGAACGAGTGCGCCCCCAATCTCTCGATGAGTTTGTTGGACAGGAACATCTGCTGGGGGAAGGAAAGCCGTTGCGCGTTCTGATCGAGAGCGATAAACTGCCGTCGATGATTTTCTGGGGTCCGCCCGGCAGCGGGAAGACAACACTTGCCCGCATTATAGCCTGCCATACTGAAGCGGACTTCTTTCAGTTGAATGCCGTTTCATCCGGCGTGAAGGATGTCCGGGAAGTACTTGACAAAGCCGCGAAGAGCAGAAAGCATTTCGACAAACGAACGCTTCTTTTTATTGATGAGATTCACCGGTTCAACAAGGCACAACAAGACGCATTGCTTCACAGTGTTGAAGATGGTGTAATAACCCTGATCGGGGCCACGACGGAAAATCCCTCATTCGAAGTAATCTCTCCTCTTCTTTCCCGCTCACGTATCTATGTTCTTGAAGCTCTTAACAACACGCACCTCAATTCAATCATCGACCACGCATTGAAATCCGATCCGGTGTTTGGCGGCCAGGACATTGTCGTTGAAGACAGAGATTATCTCATCCTCCTTTCCGGAGGAGATGCCCGCATGATGTTGAACGGACTTGAAACCGCAATCAGTTTGAGCAAACCTGATGCGCAGAAACGGAAAACTGTTACAAAGAAACAGATCGAAGAAGCCTTTCAGCGCAAATATGTTAAATACGATAAAGGTGGGGAAGAGCATTACAATATCATTTCTGCTTTTATCAAGAGTGTGCGCGGCAGCGATCCCGATGCGGCGGTGTACTGGCTTGCACGTATGCTGGAAGGCGGCGAAGACCCGAAATTCATTGCACGACGTATGATCATCCTCGCCTCCGAAGACATCGGCAATGCAGATCCATACGCCATCACGCTTGCAACGTCGTGCTTCACCGCAGTTGATTATATTGGAATGCCAGAGGCGGGCATTGTACTCTCGCAGGCTGCGACCTATCTTGCCTCCTGTCCCAAAAGCAATGCGTCGTACATGGCAATCAAAGAAGCAAATGAAGATGTGAAAACGAAACCGGACGAATCCGTGCCGTTACATTTACGCAACGCACCAACAAAACTGATGGAAAACCTTGGATATGGCGCGGAGTACAGGTACAGTCACGACTTCGACGCGAATTTCGTTGAGCAACAATTTCTGCCGGACGGATTGCGTGACCGTGTATATTATCGTCCGACGGAAAACGGCGGGGAAAAGAAAATCCGTGAACGCTTGCTCGGATGGTGGAAGTCAAAAAAGCGGTAGTCCGGTCGAAATGAACTTCAGGCACATTGATATCTAACAAACAACACATCCGGCTTGTAGCGGTCACGGCATTTTTTGCTCTCATCTGCCTCTCGGCAAATGCGCAGCGACGCGACTTCCCTTCTCCAATATCAATCAGACCCGATACCTCAATCGTAACGCCACGAACTGCCGTTCCGGATACAGCTGACACGTCAGCCGGCAAGAAAGATTCGCTGCAAACCGCCAGCGGGATTGATTCTGTGGTTAACTATGCCGCCACAGATTCGATTGTGTATTCTCTTTCAAGCAAAACGATGTTTTTGTATGGGAAGTCTTCTATCAAATATAAAGAACTCAGCCTGAAGGCAGAGCAGATCGACATCAATTGGAATTCATCCACCCTCAATGCACAGGGAGTTGCAGATACATCCGATACGTCTAAATCGGGATTCCGCGGTTTGCCTGATTTGATCGACGCGGGAGAAACGTACAAGGGAAACAAAATAGCGTACAACTTCAGAACAAAGAGAGGCAAGATCGACGTTGGCACAACCGAAATGGATGCGGGATTTTATCGCGGCGAGAAAATAAAAAAAGTTTCCTCTGATGTGCTCTTTGTTGCCGATGGTCGTTATACAACATGCGACCTGCCGCATCCGCATTACTATTTTGCCAGCCCGGAAATGAAAGTCATGCTGCAGGATAAAATCGTTGCCCGTCCCATCTATCTGTACATTTCCGACGTTCCGATCCTTGCTCTCCCGTTCGGAATATTTCCAACCGAACGCGGACGCCGCTCCGGCATCATTGGTCCGGCGTACGGCGAAAGCAACCGCGGGCGTTATCTTCTGCATCTCGGTTATTACTGGGCCATTAGTGACTACATGGATATAAGTTTTCGGGGAGATGGATATACGAAAGGGACGTGGGTGGTGTATTCGGATTTTCGCTACGCGCTGCGATACAATTTTGGAGGAGGCATCAGTGCCTCGTTCGGAAAGAAGATTGATGGAGAACGCGGCGACCCGAGCTATCAAAACACCAAAGAGTTTAATGTCCACTGGGGACATAGCCAGGATTTCGATCCGACCACGCGCCTTGTAGTTGATTTCACGTTGTCGAGTTCGTCGTATTATCAGAATACGAGTTATCTACTGAGCGACCTTTTGCGTCAGAAAATTTATTCAAACGCCACGCTCACAAAATCATGGGAAGGGACTCCCAACAGCATGACTCTCAACGTCCGCAGAACGCAGG
>JBKJJX010000242.1:0-2722 GCA_046597825.1 Bacteroidota bacterium
CCAAAGATGATTACAGTCGGGGCGAGCGCATATTCCCGCAACATCGACTATAAAATATTCAGAGAGATTGCAGATAGAGTCGGTGCGTTCTTGTTTGCCGATATTGCACATCCGGCCGGATTGATCGCGGCGGATTTACTGAATGATCCGATTCCGCACTGTCACGTCGTTACTTCTACCACCCATAAAACATTACGCGGGCCACGTGGCGGTTTGATTCTGATGGGAAATGATTTTGATAATCCGTTCGGACTTGTTGCACCGAAATCCGGCAGGACAAAAAGAATGAGCGAGCTTCTGGACTCGATGGTAATTCCCGGCATTCAGGGCGGACCGCTGATGCACGTTATTGCGGGCAAGGCAGTCGCGTTCAAAGAAGCGCTGCAACCGGAGTTCAAATTGTACGGACAACAGGTTATCAAGAATGCAAAGGCGTTGGCTGCGAAGCTCGTATCGCTTGGCTACTACATCATCTCCGGCGGCACGGACAATCATCTGATGCTTGTTGACCTTCGCAGCAAGAATATCACAGGCAAAGACACACAGGAAGCGCTCGACGAATCAGGCATAACGGTAAACAAAAACGCCGTGCCGTTCGATGACAAGAGCCCGCTGATCACGAGCGGGATACGCATCGGTACACCCGCACTGACGACTCGCGGAATGAAAGAAACCGAGATGGAACACATTGGCGAGTTGATCGACGAAGTAATTGTGAACAAGGGAAAACCCGACGTCTATAAATCCGTCGCAAAGAAAGTCGAAGAATTGTGTGTAAAGTTTCCGCTGTATCCTGAACTGCAATAATAGTTGTCGACAATGAGTTGTGACAAAATGAACGCAGGAAAAATGTTTGGCCGGATTCTTGCGTTGAGTATCGCCTACTCAACGGAACAAGGCTTTTCGCAATATGATCACGAGGTTTTCCTGGGAAACGGCCTCCGTTCAATCGATGTCCCCACTGACCCTCGAAGCATCGCCATGGGCGAATCGTTTGCAGGGCTTGAGGCAAATCCGTATGCCATGTTTTCTAATCCTGCGGGGTTGGCGGCAATCAGCAGAACTTCGATTGCTTTTTCCCGCCGAACAATGGATTGGATTGCCGATGATATGAAGTATAGTTCCCTTTCTGCTGCAGTCCCTACGAGTTTTTTCAATATTGGCTTCTTGTATAATCGCTTCTCAAGCGGTGAAGCACCTGTTACAACTCCGGCAAACCCTGAAGGGGACGGTACAAAAGCTTCACTCTACGATCATACCTTCGCTATTGGCGTTTCGAAGAAAATTGATAAACACTTCGGCATTGGATTGTCCATCAAGACGTTTAACATGGTCGTTAGTTACAGTGGTCCCAACGCAGCAGTGTATGAGAACGTCCAAAGCAAGACCTTACCAATTCTGTTCGACGTTGGTTTTGTATACACAACGAAGTTTGATTCGAAAAATCAAACCATCGGGCACAAATTTAGCGGTGGCGCCAGTTTGCAAAACCTAGGTACATCATTTAAACAAACACAGAAGCCGTCATCTTTATCACCACAGAATCTCGATATTACCTACACTATTCCTAAGTACTTTCGACTAGGCCTCTCCTATGGCTTCATGCTTTACAGCGCGACTCCAGACGGGCTCGTTCCCCTCCAATTGCTTTTGACGGGTGAATATAGAAACGCATTTAATTCCCATGGCTATGATGGGGGAAATGACTTTTGGGGATTGGGTATGGAGTTAAGGATGTTTGAAATCGCATCCGTGAGACTTGGTGGTTTCAACGCGCCGTTCTCATCAATTTATGGACATCAAAGCAAAATGACTGAGCGCTATGGGTTCGGATTTAATGCTCCTTTGAATAGACTGGACGAATCCATCCCCTTTTCTCTTAGTTTCGATTATGCAATAATTCCACTGACACAGATTCCCTTTATCGCAACAAAAATAAAAACGCTTCATCTTTTTTCCATTCGTCTGCAGTACGAAAACGACCTATTCTGATCTCATGTGAACAACGAAAAAATCGAAACTCCTGAAGAAGAAAAACCTTCAGGAGACGGCGAAGAAAAAGAAATGTCCTTCCTGGATCATCTGGAAGAACTGCGGTGGCGTGTTGTCAAGGCGGTCGGTGGCGTATTTATCGGGATGATCCTTTGCTGGATTTTCATCGATTGGATCATGGACCAGTTTCTGCTTGAACCGGTCAAACATCTGAACGCCAACCTTTCTCCGGGCCAGCAGCCAATTCACTTGCAGAACCTCAAGCCGTTCGGACAATTGTTTTTGTATATGCAGGTCGCCATAGCGGGCGGTGTCATTCTCAGCATCCCGAATCTGTTGTACCAGCTCTGGGCATTCATCGCCCCGGGATTGATGCCGAAGGAACGGCGTTATGTGAAGTCGATTGTTTTCTTTTCGTCGTTCTGCTTTCTGTCGGGCATTGCGTTCGCCTACTTCGTGATGCTGCCGTCGGCGCTGTCGTTCTTTGCCGGGTTTGGTTCCACCGAAATCGCAAACAACATCGCCGTTAGCGAGTACATGAACTTCATCATCAGCGTTATGCTTGCTGCCGGTGTTGTGTTCGAGCTGCCGATGGTGTCGTGGTTCCTTTCGCAGCTTGGCATCCTGACGCCGGCATTTATGCGGCATTACAGAAGACATGCGATTGTCGTCATCTTTATTCTCGCTGCCCTGCTCACGCCCGGCACGGATCCGGTGAGTCAGGTGTTGC
>JBKJJX010000026.1:0-13790 GCA_046597825.1 Bacteroidota bacterium
ATGCTTTTGCGTTTTCAATTTCATTCTCCACCATAAAGTGGCACAGCAGCCGATACCGTTCACGCATTTCTCCGCTTTCAGCACGTAGAAAGCCGTGAACCGATTCTGTCCATGCCATCGTGTTTCGCATCGTTGTGCAGAAGCAACAATACGCCCGCAACCGGTCGCGCAGATCGGTAAAGACCTCAATGTCCGTTCCCGAAGAAGTCTGAATCGCCTTCTCACACAGTTCGATTCCTGATGCAAGCGGTGGAATCACCGTCGTATCGAACGTCGATTTCTTTGCGGCTGCTTCATCGACTGAAAGAAAATTCCACATCATATCATTATTGAAATCCACTCGTGCCGGATTGTTGAATGTGGTGAGAAGAAATCGCTCATAGTACGCACGCTCCTTCTCCGGAATCGCGTCGATATTGGGAACAAAGGGACGAACCCAAAGGCGGAACCACGGAAAGCCAAAGGTACTCATCGGGACTCCGGGTGGAAATGCCCGGACAGCAGAATCCGACAGTCTCCATATCGCGATCACCGAATCAGCGTTCTCGACGAACCGCTTCGCGATATTCCCAATAATTTCTTCGATGGAATTTCCCAGGCCAAGCTGCACAGAGTGGATAACTTCGTTGTTCACATCATAGGGTGCGAGTGAATTCGGCGGAACGTTCAGCAGAAGAGCATCAGTTCCATGATTGCGTGCATCAATCAGTCGGTCATACACGAGCCACGGATACGGAACACCGAGAATATTCAGATCGCTGACGTCGAGCTTCACGTGCGTTGCGGCTCCGACTCGCGCCAGAATTTCCTTTTCGCTCTCCGCTTCTTTGCTTTCGAAATAACCAAATTCCCCCGCGTCAATTCCGTTCCCCAATTCCGGCACAATGTATTTGCGCTCAGCGTAAAACGGACCGAGGTCGCACACAAGGCGGAAATCGGGGTTAACTTTTTTCGCTTCCCCGGCGAGAAGGCGATAGTAACTCAGAACATTCGAGGCAGCCTTGCGCGCAATCTCATCATCATCCTTCCATTCACGAATCAGGTACGGCCCGCCATTTCTGCCTGCATACAATGAAGAGACAAACTCGAATCCTGCACCGCTATCGTTTGTCCACAAGTGGATGAAGCCAAGCTCCGGGACTTCAGCCATAATATTCCGGACAAGCTCACGATAATGCGCTTGAACGACAGGGTGCGCCATTGCAAGCGTGTAGCGCGGCCGGAATGTTTCACGTGGGTGATCCACGCGGGCGCCACGGAGATACGGATACTTGGACCAGAATTCTTCCGGCATTGAACGAGGCGAGTTGATGTGCAGGCCGGGTGTCAGTCCGTATTTCCTGGCAAGTGCTGCATGCGCTTTGAGATTGTTCAGATTCAGCTGAAGATAATCCGGAGGATAAAAACCGCGGATGAGGAAAGAATCGACGAACTGATCAAGATCGGGACTGTAATCGTAGAACCACGAATATACATCGCCGGGCGGGCCGGATTCAAACGGGAGATGAGTGCCAAGCCCGTTTATGGTGAGATGAGAAAATCCCTGCCGCGCGACCTGCCGGACGAAGTCTTCCTTCTGAAATCCCCGCGCATGACGTAAACTGCCAACGAAAAAGTCGCTGAGATTTCTCATGTGCGGGAAAGTCGGGGAGATACGAACCCCGCCAGCAAATTGTGTCACATCGGCGCTTGACCATTCGCTTTCAACAAGAAGATGTCCGGTATACAACCAATGTGGCTGCGATGCACGCAAGTATCCTTTCCCGGTGGTATCGATGGAAAATTCTATCCACGATTCACGGTGAACACTTGAATTGTCATTCGCGGCAATCGCAACAAGGAAAGCGCCGGGGGATTCATCCGTCCCAGCAGGGACCTGACGTGCCCCGCTCATTGAGGAAAGGTTATTTGCTACCGTGCGAACAACGGGGTGTGCGTCCGGATGGAAAACGATTTGGCGGATTTTGTGCATTGCATCTATGACCGAACCGGATGATCCTGATGTCATGTTTGGCTGGTCTCTTATTCGTTCCCTAACTCCCGGCGGACAACCAGTACACCTTCGACCATCGCTCTGAGCTTGCCAAACGCCCGTTCACGAGGCATGAATTTCATTCCGCAATCGGGACTGAGATAAAGTTTTTCAGCAGGAATAAATTCAAGCGCCTGCCGCACCCGCTGGGCTACGACGCCGGGCGTTTCGATGTTTTCATCTTTTACATCTACTACCCCAACAACAATTTCTTTGTTGGTTGGATATTGTTTAAAAAGTTCCAGGCCGACGCCATCGGCAACGGCAAACTCCATGCTGATCTGATCGGCATTTGTTTCCAGAATCGCCGGAAAAAGTTCAGCGTATTGTCCCTTGAACAATTTCTTTAGTTGATAATTTCCATAGCAAACGTGCAGGGCGATTTTCGCGTCCACGCCGCTGATGAGTTTGTTAAACGACTCAACAAGCCACGGCATGTCCTGGGGATATCCCACCCAAATCGGTTCATCGATCTGAATAAAATCACATCCTGCTGCAACAATGGATTTTAATTCCGTATTGAGAATATCTGTAAGGTCGAAAATGAGTTCCTTGTCGGAGGGATATGCTTCATTCGTTGCACGTTTTGCCAGCATTTGAGGGCCCGTAACACAGACCTTGGTTCTTCGATTGGTATGATTCTTCAGAAACTCGAAATGTTTTTCCATTCCGAGACTACCCTTATGGCGGACTTTCTCACGCACAATCGGGTCCGGCATTTTTATCGATGGATCGAGATTGCCAATCGATTTCAATCTGCCCGACATATCGAACCCATGAATGCGCGCGGAGAAGAAATTCACCATTGTCTCCCGCCGCAGTTCGCCGTCGGTGATGATATCAACGCCGGCAAGTTCGTGATCTTTGATTGCCGACTTGGTGGCATTGTCGTGAGCCTCTGTTACTTGTTCGGGTGTCAGCTCTCCCCGCTTCCCGAGGTCGCGTACTTTGTCGAGCCAGCCGGGAAAACTATAACTACCGATAACTGTTGTTGGAAGTAATGGAAGAGATTGTTGTGCTGCAGGCATCCGGGTAAATCCTTTTTAGAATAATGGAGAGTTTGACGTCGGGGGTTTAATGGAAAAACAAAGGGGTAATCACCTGAGGGCTAAGTACCAACAAGGAGATTACCCCCTCTCACAAAATCGCAAACCCGGCGTTCGCCGGAAGAACCAGATTGTAACTGTTACTTCATTCCAACCGAAACTGTGAAACGGTGCGCATTGTCGAGGAGCTGCATCTTCGTGTAAGCATAATCAACGTTGATGGTGTAGCCCTCGTACGTTGTATGAACACCAAGTCCGGCAGAGAAACCTTCGATCGTATTGTCGATCGTCGGAGATCCAAGCGTTGGCTGCGACGTTGTTCCGCTATAGTTAAACTTATAGCCGAAACGGAACGCAAGCAGGTCCATGGTGCTGTATTCAATTCCGCTGAACAAATACAACGGGCCATCCTGTGGTTTTGCCGCGTCGACTGCAAGCATAACAGCGCTGTTCTCGGTCTTAATGGGCGACATTGCCGTTCCGATTGTAAACTGCAGCGGCAGAGCGGCAGCGATATCGAAGTATTTCAGATCCGAGCCCAGGTTGTTGAAGCGCGCGGCAATCGTCCAATCCATCACGCCGATATGATACACGGAACCGAAATCAAGGGCGAAGGCCGAGGTGCTTAGACCATCAATTGACTGGGTGATTCCCTTGAGTGTAATACCGAGTGAGAGTTGGTCGATGACGTATTTGGAGAATGTCGCCTGATAGGCGATGTCACGATAGTTATATGTTGCCCCCGTATTCTTGTCGAACTGTCCGTTATTGCCATCCGGATCAAAATCACGATCCGCAGGGATATTGGAGAGTCCAAGAGTAATGACACCGACACCTATTGTCCCGACTCCCTCGAGATTATAGGAAACCGCGGCGCTGCTCGTACCAAGATCTGCAATCCATTTGTTGTAGTTAAATGTCGCTTGCAGTGTCTGGTCCGTCAGGGCAATACCCGCCGGGTTGTAGAACATCTGATTAACATCGCCGTAGAGCGCTGTTACCGCGGAACCAAGAGCCACGGCACGGGCACCAACGCCGACCTTTAGAAAAGCCGCACCGGTAAGGCCGGCTTTCCGATCCTGCGAAATACTTACTTGCGTCGCCAGCAAGACGGCAACCAAGCACATCGCTGATAATCGTATTGTTTTCATTGATTTCTGCCTCGTTAATTTCGTTATGGGTTCATGTTCAATTTCTGGTCCACAATGCTATCGCAGAATGGAGAAGTAGCCTACCTGCTTTCCGCCTTCATATTCGGCGGCGTAGATGTAAAGACCACTGGCAACCTCGATACCATCTTTAGAGAAGAGATCCCAGAATGTACTTCCGCCGTTGGGGTCACTCGATTCAAAGTTGATTTGTTTTATGACTTGCCCCGCAACGTCAAGGATAGTAATCTTCACCTTCGGCGGCAAATTATAAAATGCTACTTTGTGGTCGAATGGATCGACTGCACTGTCGAAGAATGCCTTTTTCTTATATGGATTCGGATAGACGGCAATTTTCGTTGATCCGTTTACCAACAACGATGGATTAACCAACGCTGCTTTTACAATGAATCCTGCCCCAATTGCTTTTTGACCGGCCGCCGTCTTCGGATAGAACGCGTTCAAGTCGGCAAAAGGATATGTGTCGACCCATAAACCGCTCGCGCCGTTTCGATTAACATTTGAGGTTTCGATGGTGTTTGTCGTTGCAGAATTCGAACCACCAAACGAGACATACGTTGGGCCGAGATCAATCGGGAAGCCCGCCGTATAGGCTGAAACATAAAACCAATACTTGAATCCGAGACCGACCTGCTTGTCCTCATACGAATAGTTGTAACCAGCTGCGGTCGCATCGGCATATTGGGCAAGTTGGGCTGCAGGAATTACGGCGACAAGCTCGTACGGACCCCAGCCGTCGGCGACGCCTCGCTTGGTTGACGCTCCCGTAGAGCCTTCGACAAATGCGGGATCGACTGCACGTTTCAAATTCTCAGGTACCGGTCCAAGGGTTGTATTTTCTTGGTACTTGTCGAGAACACGCATACCCGTCTCCAACCAATTAACCTGACGTGAGAGAGCGGCTTTGTAAATCTTATATCCCCCAAAGTGGCCGTTGGCCGGGGTGGTTTCCGCTTTGTTATCCCACCGGACTACGACAGAGCGATGGGTGGTATTGTCGACGCGTACGTCGGGAACTGCCGGATACGCATCAAGCGTCGGAGGATTTAAGTTGTTTGCAAGCGTGTAGCGGGCTGCAGCCATCGCGTTTGCAATTCCCTGCAAACGATAGCCACCTACTTCTGCAAAATAGATAGTGACGGACTGTCCGACTTCCAGGCGAAATGGTCCAACGCCGCTGTACAAGTCGCCATCGAAATTACCGGGGGCAGAGTATCCCTTTGTCCATGTCGGCTGATAATGAGGAGCTTCAAACGCCGCTGTTGAGTTTTCCTCTGAAAATAATTTTCGGTCTCCGTTCGGACGTGACGGTGCAGCCTTCGGCACAAATGTTTCAGGATTTCCTGCCGTGCCGCTTGCAAAATAGTTCGGGTTGGGTGACAAATCAAGTTGGGCAGCGTTACGTGACTTACCACCATCCTTGTAGAAGGTACCCATGCAGAGTGTATGAGTCTGCTTTGCGTTATTGCCAGCATACCCGTAGAATCCACTGAAGCCTCGTCCTTGTCCGGCCGACGTGTACCAGCCACGCTGAGCACCCACACCGATCGGATCGGTTCCAAAGATGGTATTCTTGACAGCACCATTTTGATCAACTGCGCCGAGCCATGACCAGCCGGTCCAAACATCCGTGTAGAATTTTAACGGCCAGTCATTTAACCCGAGGTCTTTTACCCCTGCTGCACTTTCGCCCGGGAATGCAACAGCCATATCCCAGGGAGCGCCGCTCGGATCTGGATCGCCGATATAACCAAGCGCACGAGTCGCACCAAACCGATTACCGCGGCCCGCAGCACGATTCAGGTTATATGAGGTCATAACTTCGGCATGAGCTCCGATCGTCAATGCATGGATCACGTTCGTTGTCGATTCGGATACGCCATCGGCGTTGATATCTTTTACACCGGTGTTTTTGAATGTTACCTTCACTATGATAAAGTCATTGAAGTTATTCCAGTTCAATGTATACTGATGGATTTCCAGTTTCACGTCAACGCCGATGTTCGTCGGCCAACCCGCCTCATAAATAGCATGATGTCGTGTTGCGTCAACCCACTTGGTTTCACGCTGATACTTGCGTAACGGGTCGCTAAAACCCGGAACCTGGCCAGGGACAGCACTGCTGGTCACGTTCTTCACACTTGCAAAAGCATAGTTGGGTCCGGAAGCCGCACTGTAAGCAGGATTTGCAACTCCTCCGATCGTGGGCGGATTGAAATTAGGATCCGGATTCCATTCCGTCACTCCCATACCTTTTGTCCAAAGATTACCATTCGTCCAACCGCCGGGCCACATGTGTGTAGGGCTTGACCATGCGCGGTCGAAGTTTCCGATGCGAATGAATTCACCGGTAAGTGTCTGCGCACCTTCGCTGTAGTAGGGTCCAACGCTCTGCGGGAGAAATGAATCCCACAATTCGCCTGCCACCATCATACCGGCTCCTGCCGCAGGATTAGCGGTTGCATCTTGCTTTGCGAACGACGTCATATCAAATGGGTTGGTCTTATTCTGCCCAAACGCATTCGATGCCACCGCAAGAAGCAGAGTCAAGGCAATAACGATTTGCCCCAGCCTGCCGTTTCCGCGATGGATATCGCCTCGTGGATTTTGAAAGACTGAAATGTTCATAAAAAGATTCCTCACATTATGTTCTTTGATCGACATTCTGTTTAGTAAGTCAGATTCAAGCCGAAGTAGACTTCACGCGGTATATCATAGATCAACGAGTTGTCGCCCGTCGCGGTGACCGGTCGATTGATCGTCGTTCCACCCGTTGGATCGCCATATTTTTCCCAAGCAATTTGTCCCACGGGGCTGTTGTTATATGCTAAGATGCTCGGCCAGTTGAATGCATTAATAACATCCACATACAATGCAACCCGCATATTGTTGCCGAAGCTGAACGCCTTTTCAACGCGCAAATCAACTCGTTTGCCGCCGGGACTCGTGGCAAGTTCGCGTGCACGTGGATCCGTTACATCCGCAAGTGTCTTGACATAATAGAACCCGCTTGTAAATGTACCGACGCTGCTCAACGTGATTTCTTCAGGGAAGCGGAAGAACAAATTGAACGAGAGACGGTGCGGACGATCGTATCCACCCTGAAGAACTGTATTGCCACCTACAACATTTTGTTCGATTGTGTTGTACGAAGCAAAGTTACCAAACGGAATCTGGCCGTTATAGTTCGCGCTGTCACCGGATGATGTTGCAAACGATGTGACATTGCCACCCGTGTAATTCGCTTGTTTGATGTAGCTGTAGGCGTAAGCAACCCGGCCACCGAATGAAAGGAAATCCGTGATCGGTGTAATATTCTTCCGGACTGTGAGCTCCACACCTCGTGAGTCAGCATAACCGAAATCAGTCACGATTTGATACAGGCGATACGGTGCATTGGGCGTGACGGTAAGACCGATTCTGCTGTAGTGCTGGATATCTTTGTAGTAAGCGTTGATATCCAATCCATAATTGTCTGCGAATGACCATTGGACGCCAAGGTCATAATTTGTTGTCTGAATCGGATTCTGGTTTACCTGTGTTTCGACCGGAAGAGACGGGTTGCCAAAATCATTCAGGTTGGTATACAGTCTCGAGAACGGTTGCGATTGTTGCTGTCGCGAAAACGAGAAATACATCGCTGCACGATCGCTGATTGGATGCGATACGCCGATACGTGGAGAGAAGAAGTATTTCATCTTTGTATTTGTCTCTGTCGGATCAACGACAACTGTCGGCTTACCTGCGATATACACTATCTTCTGCACCCCACGAACCGGCACACGGATGGTACCGGTACCGTCGTTAATATCTGCAAACGGGGCAAAGTAGTTCGCATAATCGTTTGCCGCGAGATCAAGAGCATCAAGGCGAAGCCCAAGATTCACAATCAATCCGGCATATTCCATTTTATCTTTTATATATGCGGCATATTCTTTGGGTTTTACATTCCAAAGTTCTTCCGCGTAATTCTTGTACGCTGGAAACACGCCGCCGATATATCCTGCGCGCCGCACCATGTCCAGATCGTACAACCTTGCCTGAACGCCGCCCTGCAATGTATGGTTTTCGGAAATGCGGCTGGTGAGATCACCCTTAATTGTAAATGTGTTATTGTTGAAATTTTCATACCAGATACCGGGACGTGCTATCTTGAGACTTCCAACACCCGAAATAATAGTCCCGACTTCACTTCCGGTTTCATTACGCGGTGTCGGAGAAAAGAATTTGTCGAATCCGGTATTGCCCGCAGTCGCCATATATTTGTTCACTTGCGACGTGTCTCCCCATTGCAGGAAGTCTCCCTTTTCTGCAAAGTCAATAATACCATCACTATTGCCATCGACATAGCCGCTTCGACTGTTATCGGTTACGAAACTTGCCTGAATCTCATAAAATGTATTGGGGGATAATACATGTGTCATTTTCAAACTACCAAGAGCGTTGTAGCCATCCCATTGCGGAACGCCCTCAAGGAAGAATCTAAAATCATCAACGTATGATTGATTTTTCCAACCAAACACACGACCGCGATCTTCTAACATTCCCAATGCAGTAAACCGAACGTTGGAAGAGGGACTAAAATTCAATTTTGCAGAAGTGTTTAAGCGGCGAGTATGAACACCCGGCAGGCGGCCATGTGTATCAAACCAACCACCCGTAAGAAACAACCCGGCATTATCTGAAAGTGAACCGCCGACTGCAACTTCCGCATTGAACTCCGGTTTTCTACCATAAGAATATTTTCCGGGAGAATATGTGAAACGTTTTGATTTTGCCACATTGTTCTGATCCGTACTGGCAGCAAGAGTTGCCTTGGTTGCCAGGTACAGAGAGTCATCACGCGTACCATAGATGCTCGGCCCGTAGTGCTTCAAGCCGCCTGTCTGGCTCATGCGTGCATCAACCCGTCCGCTCCATGCACCACGGCCTTCTTTCAAAGAGTAGGCGATAATGCCAGCGCTCGCGCTGCTGTAGTCGGCCCCTACGCCACCCGTGAGAACACTTGCTTCTTCAACCGAAGAGACATTAAGGTCAATTGCTGCGGATTTTGTTGATTGTTGCGAGCGATCGACTGCGTTATATGTCGCATAAGGAGTCGTCGTCTGATCGGCAGCAATTGCATAAAACTGATCAGTGACATCCACCCCATCAACAATGGTCTTCGTTTCATATTGTTTTCCGCCACGCACAAACCCTTTGTACACGCTGGCCGATGTGTTAATAAGGTCGGTCACGCTTTTGATCGGAAGGTTTTGAATTTCTTCCGAGGAAATTGTGGTTCTGCTCGACGTTTGACTCTTATCCACAATCGGACGTTCCGCCTGAGCAACAACTTCTTCAAGTCCGACTGCTTCGCTTCCGAGAACGAAATCCAGCGACACGATCTGATCGGAACTGACACTTACCTTGGTAAGGACCTTGGGTGCAAAGCCCACTGCAGACGCCCGTACGCTATATATTCCGGGCGCAACGTTGAGGATAAAGAAATGACCCTTCGCATCAGTGGCAGCTCCGAAAAGAGTGTTCACCAATGTGACGTTTGCGCCGACCAAAGGCTCGCCTTGATCAGTTTTTACATTCCCCTCTATCTTCCCATTCCCTGCCAACACCACTTGAACCGCAAGCAGAGTTGTTACAGCTGAAAAACATAGGAACTTGTACCAATGATGCAGCATATCGTTCCTCCTTGGAGTGATTAGTAGATATGATTGAGTGAGTGTTGATGGATGTAAAGCAATATCGTCCGTGCCGTAAATTCGATTTGTATGTGGAATGAATTGCCTCGTGTGCGCGCTGGTTGAGAAAATTACTACGAGACAGATTAGGTCAGTCCGGAAGAACCTACCGGTCTGATGCGTTTACTTTTTGAGATATGATGAGATCGCTAAACACCATTGCTCTGCCAAAAATTGTTGTCATTGTTGAATGTGTGGCGAGCGGAAAAGGGAGCGTTTCGCTAATTGAACGGTGTTTTATTAATTGATTATACCATATAGATATACCATTGTCAAGAGACGGTGGAAAATAATTCATTTCCATTTACAAAGTAATATTCTATCTTAACAATTACCACGTCAAAGACATCGATTTCTTGTCCTTACTTCCTCAACGGAAAACTTCAATGAATGTTGCAGATTTAGCAAAGATTGCGGGTCGCGCTTATCCGGCGCGGCGCCGGACTCAAAATCTTGTCGGAGGAGCCTCGCCGATTCAGGCAACGAATTTCAGCATGGGCTTTGTAACTCTGGAGCCGAATGGCGGTCAGGTACCATGGCACAACCAGGAACAAGAGGAAATCTATTTTGTTCTGGAAGGCAATGGGGAAATCTGCCTTGGTTCCGAACGAAGCACACTCTCCACAGGCCAGGCAGTGTACATTCCGACAAAAGTTTTTCATCAACTGACAAACACGGGTCCAGCACCGCTCAAAATGATTTATGTGTACGGCCCCGCGGGCGATGTTGCACACTGGCGGCAAGAACTCGAAGGCACGCTCCCCCGCGCGGGTATCGATGTCTCCCCCTTGCCGGAGGGAGCCCAACCACAATGTACACTAACTTTTTAACGACGCTGAATTTCCGGAGATGAAATGACTGAACATAAAGTCGGTATCATAATGAACGGCGTCACGGGACGCATGGGGATGAACCAACACCTCCTGCGTTCGATCGTTGCGATTATCAAGCAGGGCGGAGTGAAAGTTGGAGACAATGAAATCATTATGCCCGATCCGGTTCTCGTCGGAAGAAATGCACACAAGCTTCAGTCGCTCGCATCATCGTCCGGTATTGCAAAATGGAGCACCGACCTCGATACTCTGCTTGCGGATTCTTCCTACTCTATTTATTTCGATGCACAAACAACTCTTCACCGATATGAAAACGTGCTGAAAGCGATCAGCTTCGGGAAACATGTCTATTGCGAAAAACCTACAGCGGTGAGCACTGAGCGGGCGTACGAGCTGTACATCGAAGCAGAGAAAAAAGGCGTGAAGCATGGTGTCGTGCAAGACAAGTTATGGCTTCCCGGATTGTTGAAACTGCAATCTCTGAAGGACTCCGGTTTCTTCGGCAAGATTCTTTCCGTACGCGGTGAGTTTGGTTATTGGGTGTTTGAGGGAAAACCAATTCCGGCACAACGCCCATCGTGGAACTACCGGAAAGAAGATGGCGGCGGCGTTATCGTGGATATGCTGTGCCATTGGCGCTACGTGCTGGATAATATGTTTGGAAAAGTACAATCAGTTTCTTGCCTGGGCGCAACGCATATTAAAGAGCGCTGGGATGAGGACGGCAATCCATATACATGCACCGCTGATGATGCAGCGTATGCCACATTCAAACTGGAGGGTGACATTGTCGCGCATTTCAATTCTTCGTGGGTAACGCGCGTCCGGCGCGATGATCTCCTGACCATGCAAGTGGATGGAACAAAAGGATCAGCGGTTGCCGGCTTACGCAATTGTCTTACCCAATCATATGCAGAAACTCCCCGCCCTGTTTGGAACCCGGACATCGAACAACCCATTCGTTTTTTTGATAACTGGAATGCGGTTCCCACAAACCGCGAGTACGACAATGCCTTCAAGATTCAATGGGAATTGTTTCTCAAACATGTCGTCAAGAACGAGCCGTTTCCCTGGAATCTTCTTGAAGGCGCGAAAGGCGTTCAGCTTGCAGAAAAAGGAATCGAGTCGTGGGATAAACAGTGCTGGATCGATATTCCGGAACTCCAAAAATAATTGCCACTTCGAAAATAAAAGAAGCGGGCGACAAATCTATTTAACTTCTTCGCTGCTATGATTTTTGCCGGCATTGATGGCGGCGCCACCACCACTCGCGCTGTATTAATTTCCGAAACCGGGGACATACTCGGTCTGGGCGTATCCGGGCCTTCCAATTACGATAATGTTGGTGTTCAAACTGCTTCCGAAAATATCGGAGGCGCGATCGCGCAAGCATGGCGAACTGCCGGCCTTACTTCTGTCGTCACAGACGCCGCGTTCTTTGGTATGGCGGGAGTTGTATCGGAAGCAGACCGCGAACTCATCCATGACATTGCAGTTCAACAGAACGTTGCCTCTGCTCCCCACATCGGCATTGATCATGACATCCGGATTGCACTTGCGGGAGGATTAGGAGGGAAAGAAGGCATTGTCCTGATCACGGGAACAGGATCTTCCTGTTATGGACGCCGGAACGACGGCAGCAATCATCGAACCGGTTGGGGCTACTTGCTCGATGATCTGGGAAGCGGATATTTCCTTGGCCTGCAGGCAATGATTGCAACAATTCAGGAAGCGGACGGACGTGGAAATCCTACGGCGTTATCTGCCTCTGTTCAGCAGCGCCTCGGTTACAAGCATATCGACGACATCATGGGAATTGTGTACCATCAACATGTACCGGTAACAGATATCGCGTCACTCGGTCCGCTTGTGCTTGCAACGGCGCAGGCAGGCGATACGGTAGCATTGAACATTGTAAGGCGCGGGGCAGAAGAATTATCACGCATGGTCGAAGCCGTTGCATGTAAACTTGGGTTCGAACAATCTTGCGAGATAACATTCGCAGGCGGTTTGACGCAGTCCTCATTTTATATGCAGCACATTGAAACAGCAATTAAACTTCGTCTGCCGGAATCACTCTTGCGCCGGCCGGAATTGCCTCCGGTTCTCGGCGCGGCAATTCTCGCATTGGAAATTGCGCACATCCCCATTACACAACAAGTGCTCACGAATCTAAAATCGGAAGAACGAAAACTGGAGACCATTCTCCCATGTTGAACGCCGATGAACTCCTCACGCGGTTCAATCCGGAAACAGGCGCGATCGATGGATGCAAAGCAGCCATCCGGCGGCTGAGCGATTTGAAAAACCTGTTTGTGAACAGAGCTGCATATGCTGCTGCGCTGAGCAACGGCAATCCGACCGTCTATACCGTCTCAACTCTCGAACCAGCGAAAGGCGAAGGCCAATTGCATTTGGGTGTGGGAGTTCTGATGCCCGGAAGAATCGGCGACGAATATTATTTCACGAAAGGGCATCTGCACTCCTGGGGCACCGCAGCGGAATTTTATATCGGCATCAAGGGCCGCGGTATGATGGTTCTGCAAGACGAGTCGTCGCTGCAATCTGTTGTTCTTGATCTTCTTCCCAATTCTATCGTCTACGTTCCGGGCAACACTGCGCATCGAACTGTCAATGTGGGGGATACACCGCTGATATATGTTGGCGTCTATCCCTCAGAAGCCGGACATGATTATGCAGCTCTTGAGAAACAAACTTTCCGGAAAGTGATTGTCGCCAGGAACAACACGCCGACGGTTCTCGACAGAAAAGATTTTGATGACAACGGCCGGGTGTTTACCATCAACTGATTTCATTGCACACCCATGAGCAAATACAAAACCAAACCGATTCCGTCCGCCAAACCGGACATCAAGTTTGTCGACCGCGCGTGGGGAACGTTTAAGCAGTACGCTTATAACGAAGATGTAACCGTCAGCTTGATGAATGTGAAGCCAAACCAGCGACTGAGC
>JBKJJX010000269.1:0-2692 GCA_046597825.1 Bacteroidota bacterium
TTCAGTCCACCTCAACCGGGCTCCCTCAACTGACGATTACCAAATCGGTTTGTATTATGATTACGGGCTGATGTCGGAAGAAGAAGGGCGTTACGAAAAATTGTATATGGACTCTCCGAACCGTCTCCCTTTTTATCAGCCAAAACAAGTCGGTGCCGGAATTATCAATACGGAGAAATTCACTCAGGGAGTGCATCACTTCAAAATTATTTCGAGTGATTTTGCGCGGAACACAACACAGGTTACCGGCACGATTGTCTTTTATCAGCCATACGAAATTTCCGTTGCCGCATCGAACGGCACGCTCTCGATTCTTCCTGCTCCTGAAGATCTGCGCTTGCGACTCAAGATTTTTGCGAAGACCTTGAGTAAAAGAAAACCTGCATGGAAGCAGTACGACATCTCGTCGTCCCGGCAGCCGTTTAATTATTCGAACATCGCACGAACGTCCGATGTACTTAAAGTCGTCGCACTCGACAGTCTCGGTTCTCCTTCACTGCCACGATTCATCTATCCGCGCAGGGCACGCAACGCCACTTCAGGTGTTGAATTCGTTCATCAAATCAACCCGGACTATGTTAGGATAATGGTGAAGACAAAGACACAATTTTCATCGCCACCTTATCTGGTCCTGTCGGAAGGCAACGACTCACGAAATATTGTTCTGGCTCCTTTCCATGATGATGTATATGCCGGAACGTTCAAGCCTCAGGAAGGATTCAACGGCACTCGTATCGTGACGATGGTAAATGAAAAAGGGAGTAAAGAGAAAAATGATTATCAAATAAATTTGTACCCGCTGATTCCGACCCGTTCAGCAGAGATCCGATTCGATAACGGGAATCTTATTGTGAATGCCGACTCGGCTTCAATGTTCCGGACAACGTTCATGGAGATCAGAAAAAAAATTGGTTCACAAAACGCGTATTCTCTTCTACCCCGCTTCGCAATTGTCGATCGCGGACTGACGATAAAATTGAGAAGTGAAAACAGTAGCGCCAATGAAGCAATTTATTTCCGGGGCCGGAGTTCGCATTGGTCTCTGCTGCAAACAGAGCGTTCGGGAAACTATCTCGTCGCTCAACTCACGAAAATGTTGGGAGATGTCGCGGTGATGAATGATTCGAAGCCTCCAACTGTTTCCCGCCTGTCTGTTCCGACACGATTCAAAAAACAACCGCACATTATTTCCTTTCATGTGAGCGACAACCTGAGCGGCGTTGAATATAAAGAGCTAAAGCTCTACATTGATGACGCATTTATTGTCCCGGTAATCGATGGCGAGCATCGTCGAGTTGTAAACGTACTTGAGCAACCCCTTCAGCGCGGGTCACACGTAATTAGTATTTATCTGAAGGATAGAATGGGAAACACCCAGGAAGTCCGGCGTTCCTTCAACGTCCGATAGTCTCTTCTGCGCATCACAGAGAAGTCCGAACCAAAACAGAAATTGATATCGTCTCACCGGCTGTTTCCATCTACCTTTAACATTTTTTGGGAGTTTTCTTGTCTGAACCAACATCGCTGGCAAAAGTTTATTCTCCCAAAGAAGTAGAATCCAAGTGGTACGGGTTCTGGGAAGAGAAAAACTTTTTCCATGCGGAAGTAAACCCGTCAAAACAGCCGTACACGATAGTCATTCCCCCACCCAATGTTACGGGCGTTCTGCACATGGGCCACGTGCTGAATAACACCCTCCAGGATGCATTCATCCGTTACCGGCGCATGGAAGGATATGAAGCATGCTGGATTCCCGGAACAGACCATGCAGGAATCGCAACGCAGAATGTTGTCGAAAAATCATTGAGGAAAGAGGGCAAGACGCGCCACGATTTGGGACGGAAGAAATTTCTTGAACGAGTCTGGCAATGGAAAGAACAATACGGCGGCGTCATCATCAACCAACTGCGAACGCTCGGATGTTCATGCGATTGGGAACGTGAGCGCTTCACGATGGATGAAGGCCTGTCTGAAGCGGTTACGGAGGCGTTCGTCCGCATGTACAATGACGGATTGATTTACCGCGGCAAATACATTGTGAACTGGTGCCCGAAAGATCACACTGCAATCAGCGACGATGAGGTGACGTACACCGAGCAACAAGGAAAACTGTACCACATACAATATCCTATCAAAGGGTCTTCCGAGTTTGCCGTTGTCGCCACAACGAGGCCCGAAACAATGTTGGGCGATTCTGCTATCGCCGTGAATCCTTCGGACGAACGCTACAAGCATCTTGTTGGTAAGATGGCCTCGCTTCCCTTGACGAACCGGGAGATTCCGATCATTGCAGATGATTACGTCGATCCTGAGTTTGGAACGGGAATGGTCAAAATAACTCCGGCTCACGATCCGAACGATTACTGGGTCGGCCAGCGACATAATCTCCCCCAGATTAACATCTTCGACATTTCTGCGAAGCTCAATAACGAAGCACCGGAAAAATATCGGGGACTTGACCGATACGAAGCACGAAAACTCATGCTTGCTGACCTTACTGAGCTCGGGTTGTTGCTGAAGGAAGAGGACCATGCGAACAAGATCGGCCGATGCTACAGATGCGAAACTGTTATCGAGCCATATCTCTCCGATCAGTGGTTTGTGAAGATGAAACCGCTCGCGGGTCCCGCATTGGAAGTTGTGCTCAACAAGACAATCAAGTTTTATCCGGATCGCTGGACGAAAGTGTACG
>JBKJJX010000088.1:0-14586 GCA_046597825.1 Bacteroidota bacterium
TGCAAATCTGGCAAGCACGGCGCCCTGAAACGGATCGATATAACATATCCGGAAAATATAATCCCCGGTTTGCGTCACTTTGGGATTCGTTGATGCAGGCGTTACAAGCGGGATTCCGTATGATTGTGCGATGGGCGCAGCTGCCAGCGTTCTGCCGGACGCCACTTCGCCGATCACAACCTTCACACCATCACGGTTGATCAGCTTTGTTACTGCCGTTGCAGCTTCTTCAGCTTTGGATTGTGTGTCTTCAGTCAGAAGCTTTATTTTCTTGCCGCCAATTCCGCCGGCAGCGTTTATTTCATCAACCGCAATCATTAGTCCCTTATGCGTGGACGTCCCGAATGTCGCGGCTGTTCCCGTCAGTGAGGAATACTCGCCGATCAGAATTTCCTTTTCATTTGTCCTTTTGCCGCATCCGGCCAACAGAGCCGCCAGACCGACGATGATGATGGCCCGGAACACGCCGGGGTTAATAAATTGCCGCGCTGTGGTATGCATTGTTTTCACTCCGTTGACGGTGGCTACTGTGGATGGAAGGACACTAATCTTAACAAAGAAACAGGAAAGTCGGGTTACTTGCAACCTTCTTATTCAAATCGGTTTTCATTTCAACCAATTGATGTACCATGTAATTACAAGCGCATTCACGAAATCGATAAAAAATGCTCCGACCATTGGGACAACCAGAAATGCGCGTGGCGAAGCGCCGAATTTCCCCACCAATGTTTTCATATTTGCAACCGCATTTGCAGTCGTCCCGAGAACAAACCCGATGAATCCGCTGGACATGACCGCCGAATCGTAGTTGCGGCCCATGATGCGAAAAACGGCAAGAGAGAAAGCGAGAACCACACCAACCTGAACGGCAAGTATTGTAAAGAGAGGAACTGCGAGATTCAGCAATTCCCATAGTTTCAGGTTCATCAGGGCAACGACGAGAAAGATGTTCAAAGCTATGCCACCGACAAGTTCCATTGTCTTCGGGTCGATCTTCAACCAGCCTGTTCTGTCATCGATGTTGCGAAACAGCGAAGCGACCATCATTGCACCGATGTACGCGGGTAACGTCCAGCCGGAACTTTGGATGTAATAACTTACAATACTTCCCAAACCCATCGCAACGGAGGCGACGACCATATTTACAATCAGAGAGGAATCTTCCCGTTCAATTTCAATCACCAATGATTCGGATGAGTGAGACAACTCAGACTTCAATTCTTTTTCGCTTTTGGATCTTGAGTGAAGTTTGAACCGGTTAATCAGCCACGTTCCGAACGGTCCGCCTGCCAACCCGCCGCACACAATCCCGAACGTTGCAGAAGTAATGGAGAGAGTGTCAGCTCCTGCAAGTCCCGCCTTTTCAAACAAAGGAGCGAACGCCAATCCGGTCGCAGGTCCGCCGACGAGCGTGACCGAACCGGCAACAACCCCCAGCAACGGATTCACGCCAAACAATCCGGCAATTCCCATTCCTGCAAAATTCTGAATGAAGCAGAACACTGAAGATATGAGAAGAAAAATCAGAACCTGCATACCGCCCGTCTTCAACAACTGCAAACTCGCGCTCATGCCGATGGTTGTGAAAAACATCACCATGAACAAGGGTTGTGTCGACATATCGAACTGAAAGTTAATCCACCGATCATGTGTGAGAAGGACAGCGCCGGCGAACAATAGTCCGCCGATTACTGCCGAAGGAATATTCAGGCGGTCGAGAGACGGAAGGACTTTTTTCAGCATCACTCCCAAATAATAGAGTGCTGCCGCGACAGCGAGTGTTTGAATGAGATCAAGCTTGAGGACGAAGACAGCCGATTGAGTCTCAGGCATGTATAAGAACTAGAGAGTCCGGATGAGTTGAGATGGATGTAACGGAGTTGCACGGCAGGTGCGCCAGCAAACCGATGGCGCAAGATAGAGCCTTTCATCAACAGGCGCAACAGAAGATTTTAATTGTCTATGACAGCAAGAGGTCGTATCTTGAAATCGAATTTTGTACATGCGAGCGCCAACCAACTTTTTTCGGAGTTTCTTTTTTGGAATCACTTATTGCTTTCCTTCCTCAACTTCCCACGTTAGAAGAAATAGTTGTTTGGGGCGGATATATCGGACTATTTGCAATCATCTTCGCTGAAACGGGATTACTGATTGGTTTTTTCCTTCCGGGTGATTCGCTGCTGGTAACGGCCGGCTTGTTTGCGGCGCGGGGCCAACTGGATATTGTGTGGCTCATCATTCTTTTAAGCATCGCAGCGGTCACCGGCGATGCAGTCGGCTACACAATCGGCTTGCGTGCGGGGCGGTCGCTTTTAAATCGCCCTCAATCCAGATGGTTTCGAAAAGATCATCTCATCAAAACGCATGAGTTCTACGAAAAGTACGGCGGCATCACGATCGTGATCGCACGGTTTATGCCGTTTGCCAGAACATTCGCGCCTGTTGTTGCGGGAATTGGAGAGATGACGTACCGGAGATTTGCACTCTTCAATATTACAGGCGGCATCGGATGGATTTCCAGCATGTCGCTACTTGGATATTTCCTTGGCGTCGCATTCCCCGGCGTTGTGAAGCATATTGAGTTGGTTATCATTGCGATTGTTTTCCTTTCGATTCTTCCGCTGATCATCAAGTATATTCAGCACAAGCGGCGTCCCCTCACTAAGGAAAAAGCATAACACAGAATGCTTATTGCATTGCACCTAACATTCGTTCGGCGTGTTCCCGCAATCCTGCTTGTCCTGCTGCTGCTTTTGCACTGTTCGGTCAATCCTCTTGTCGACACACACTTGGAGAAAAATTCGCCCCGCCAGCAAGAGGTCTTCTCTTCCGTCACCGTTCTTCCCCCAATATTTTTACCGATATCGAAACAGAACGCTAGTTCACCTTCCGCCCCGGGTTCTGCCTTCTCGGAAAGAGCCGAAATTTCCTGTCAGCTTGTTCAACTCGCCTGTACCGAAAATTCAGTCGTCAATGTAATTCCGCTTTCTGCCTATCTCAAATATACGGAGACAACAAGTTCACGGTTATGAGCTTTCCTTTTATCGTTCGCGATTTGTCATGCACTGAAGAGATCCCAATTGTGGGCTCTGAGGGATTTTTCTATCACGACGCATTCGAAAGGAAAGTTTATGAAGGATCAACAATCAGAACCTGTGCAACCCGGCTGGAAAGTCGCTGCCGGAATTATTGGAGCTATCGTCGGACTTGTTGCATTGCTCATTGGATTAAAAATGTTGATGGGATGATTTTAGGACTTGCTGCGGATGCTCGACAGGCTACCGTCGGCATCCGGCAAGTATATTATTTGTCCCATCGGACGCGCAAGACAACATTGACCCATAGAAATCCATGCTGAGTAATTCCCAAATAATCGCCTTCACCGCAACAACAGATTCTGTCCGCGCAAAACATTTCTATGAGAATGTGCTGGATTTGAAACTTGTCAGCGACGATATGTTCGCTCTGGTGTTTGACGCAAACGGTACGATGCTTCGCGTCCAGAAAGTAAATGAATACCATCCGCCCGCACACACTGTGCTTGGTTGGAAAGTCGCAGACATCGTTGCTGAAGTTGACGAGCTGAGCAGAAAAGGCGTCGAGGTCGCTCGCTACGAAGGAATCCTGCAGGATGATAAAGGCATCTGGACGGCACCGGGCGGGGCGAAGATTGCGTGGTTCAACGACCCCGACGGAAATATTCTTTCGCTCACGCAATTCCATCCATAAACAAAATTTTGAACACAACCTCCACGCTTCCGGACAAAATCAAAAACTGGTTTGAACGCTTCGCACACAATCCGTTTGCATCGCCGGTCCTTTTTGTTCTTGCTTTCATCGAGTCTTCTCTTTTTCCCATTGCACCGGATTTCCTTTTCATTCCGCTTTCGGTTATCCGTCCGCGGCGGGCGCTGTTGTATGCGGCGATCTGTGTAGCAGGCTCAACGCTTGGGGCACTCGCCGGTTACTACATCGGGTTCGGGTTGTTTGAAATGCTGGGCGAAAAAACTCTGGCGTTCTTCCGGTGGACAGAAGTGTTTCAAACAGTGCTGGCAAAATACAGGGCGAACGCATGGAGTACCTTGCTGCTCGCGGGGTTTACGCCAATTCCCTTTCAGGTGTTTGCGCTTGCGGCGGGATTCAGGCAGACGATTGACATCGGCACGTTTGCCTTTGCTGTATTTGCCGGACGTTCGCTGAGGTTTTTCTTTTTAGGCGGATTGCTTTTTTTGTTCGGCGAAAAGATCAAGAAACTCTTGGACAGGCACCTGGGATGGGTAACTGCAGTCGTTTTAATCCTAATTATTCTCTGGATGTTGGCAGGGAGAACCTTATAGCGCGTTAGGTGGACGGAAGGTGCGAGCGTTGTTTAGCGAGCAGTGCCGCTGTTGTTTTTCAAACAGCGGTACCGGAACGAACGTGGAGCCTGGAGGAGACCGACCCCGAAGGGGGAACGCCCAAAACTTTTTAGTAGAAAAAGAAAATGGAATTGTCTATATTAATCCCACTTTTACATCAAGCTTTCCGCACGCAGTAACATCCCCCATGTTCGTCTTTTTCCGCCTCGTCAAGGAAGAAGTACAACCTGCGTAACGGAGAATTCTGGAAAAATAATCAACATCATCAATAATAATTGAAAGGAGTCTCCTGTCAATGGAACTCAATCTCATTTTAGGAATCAGCGTCATCGGGCTGTTGTTTGCCGGCTGGCTGATTTCGGATGTCATGAAACGCGACACGGGAACGCCGAAGATGCGCGAGATTTCGGACGCAATCAAATCCGGCGCAGAAGCGTTTCTGCGACGCCAGAACCGGACGATTATTACTCTCGCCGTTGCATTAGGTGCGGTGATATATATCCTCTACGCATTTGTCCGTGCACATAACGAGCACGATCCGGCAAGCGCATCACAGCTTGCACTATGGACGACTCTCTCCTTTTTTCTCGGCGCGCTCTGTTCGGTTGCTGCCGGATATATGGGCATGTGGGTTGCAATCCGCTCCAACATCCGTACGGCTGCAGGTGCAACGAAGAGCATGAACAACGCTCTGCAACCCGCACTTCGTGGCGGTGCGGTTTCCGGTTTCTTTGTTGTTGCATTGAGCTTGCTTGGTGTTGCGGGACTCTTTGCCATTGTGAAAGCATCAGGCGTGACAGACGATATCACAAAGATCCCGCTGCTGATTGTTGGTTACGGATTCGGCGCGAGCTTTGTAGCTCTGTTCGCACAGCTGGGCGGCGGTATTTACACGAAAGCGGCAGATGTTGGCGCTGACCTTGTCGGCAAGGTTGAGGCGGGAATTCCGGAAGATGACCCGCGCAATCCGGCAGTTATTGCCGACCTTGTGGGCGATAACGTTGGCGATTGCGCCGGCCGTGGCGCCGACTTGTTTGAATCGACTGCAGCGGAAAACATTGGCGCGATGATTCTCGCGGCCGGATTGTATAAAGCGAATACGCTGACGTTCGATGGTGCTGGGCTGACGTTGCTTGGCGTTCTGCTCTTTCCTCTTGTTGCCCGCGCATTCGGTATTCTCGCATCCATCATCGGCATTTTGACGGTGAAGACGAACGACACCGAAGACCCGATGAAGGCCTTGAACCGCGGGTACTACATCACCGCCGGTCTTGCAATGTTCGGCTTCTACGTTGCTTCGAAATGGCTGCTCGGACCATTCTATTTCAATTTCTTCCTCTGCGGTTTGATCGGCGTGCTCACATCAGTCGCATTTGTTCTCATCACACAATACTATACAGAGTACAAATACCGCCCGGTACAGTCCATTGCGGAAGCATCGCAAACGGGCCCGGCGACAAACATTATCAGCGGTATTGCGATTGGTATGGAATCGACTGGTTATCCCGTGCTTGTAATTGCAGCGGCAATTGTTGGGGCATATTTTCTTGGTGAGAATTCCGGGCTTGCACATGCCGGATTGTTCGGCACAGCAGTCGCAACGATGGGTATGCTGGGAACCGCGGCGTACATTCTTGCCATGGATACGTTCGGTCCGATTACGGATAACGCCGGGGGTATTGTTGAGATGAGCCAGCAGCCACATGAAATTCGTGAGCGCACGGACCGTCTCGATTCCGTCGGTAACACGACGAAGGCCTTGACGAAAGGCTATGCAGTCGGTTCAGCGGCACTTGCAGCGTTCTTGCTCTTCAGCGCATACCTTGACGAAGTGAAGATTTACATGCCGAGTTTCGACGGCACTATCAACCTGAACAAGCCTGAAGTGTTCGTCGGGGCGATGTTCGGTGCGATGCTTGTTTTCTTGTTTTCGTCCATGGCAATCAAAGCGGTTGGGCGCGCAGCGTACTCCATCATCAACAATGTGCGCGAGCAATTCAAGAATAATCCGGGAATTATGTTAGGAACATCCAAACCGGATTACGGTCAATGCGTTGACATTGCAACCAAGGCGGCATTGAAAGAAATGGTTATGCCCGGCCTGTTGGTTGTCGGCATGCCTGTGGTGGTTGGGCTATTGTTCAAATGGCTCTACATCTCGCAGGGCTCAATGCATCAGCATGCAAGCGGCGCTGAAGTTGTCGGCGGATTTCTTATGGTCGGAACTATCGTGGGAATTCTGATGGCGCTGTTCCTTAACAACGGCGGCGGTGCATGGGATAATGCGAAGAAGTACATCGAGACGGGCGCGTACGGCGGAAAGAAATCAGATCCGCACAAAGCTTCGGTTGTTGGCGATACGGTTGGCGATCCGTTCAAAGATACTGCCGGTCCCTCGCTTCACGTGCTGATCAAACTGCTCAGCACAATTACGCTGGTGCTGGCGCCGTTGTTCATTTAATAAAACTCTTTGCGCTTCCATCGAGCAGAGAGTTTTTCAAAATAGAAATCCCGCCCTGAGAGATTGGGGCGGGATTTTTCCATTCTAATATTCGCGTTTGACTCAATTCATCGCTATTCTATCTGAAATGGTATTCCAGAAGTATGAAAAAGAGTCGGAATGGGAACAGGCTACATTAGCCTGAAAATGAGGGGCAACGCTCTTAGCGAAGTCTATCTTATTTAATGATATGCTATAATGTAGGTGCCAAAGTCGATTAAGTTCCTTTTCGGCATTGAGGTTTGCAGTTTCTTTAGGAGATCTATAATCCGACTTCGGAAGTATTTTCCTGATTGCACCCTCATCCGCGAGATACCAAGCTTCAAGCTCCCGAATAGCTACGCAAACAAACACAAATCTTTTTGCCAAATCTTCTTGAGAATTTACTCGAACTTTTGAATCAAACTTCTGAAGGATTTCGCTCACAGATGGAGTATTGTCTCGATCAAGCAGGACGAACATTGCATCATAGGCTGCTCCCCGAAAGGCCTCCCATAGTCGAGGCGTCTCACGAATAAGTTTCTCGCGATTATTCATGTTTCGGATGTCAAAACGAACACCCTTGAAATGCTTGTGCAATACTTTGTCCCAAAAAAGGCGATCAGATGGACCTTCAACACCAACTCCTATAGTCAAGGCACGCCTCCAAGGGTCCCTTGCACCCACAATTCGCCGAGCCGAAAATGTTTCTTGAATGAATCGATTTGCTCTACTTCACTAGCTCTTCTTAGTTTGGTATATCCATCCACTTTATCGCAAAGGATCACTTCGCTGGGCTCTAAAAAATCAAGGAATGCTGGATTGTGAGTTGTTACTATAAGTTGAGTGTGCTCAGAGGCAGATCTCAACAAACTCACCATGTGCTCAGAGAGATGCGGATGCAAGCCATTTTCTGGCTCTTCAATTACAATGAGTGAGGAGTTCTTTGTAGACCAATTTGCTATTACCATTAGGGCAAGCAATCGAATGGTTCCATCGGAAGCAGAGTCAGGATTGATCGTTCCACGAATCTTATCCTCGATAAGTTGGAAAGCCCACTTCCCTTCTACCGGAAGTTGAATAGTCTTGATCTTTAGGAATCCGGAAACTGCGCCTTTGAGTCCTGCGATAACCGACTCCAAAGATCCTTTTCCGTTTTGCTGCTCAATCTTGTGTAGAATTACAGCCAAGTTTTCGCCTGATGGACCTAAATCAACTTCCGGTGTTTCTTTAAAAGGCAATCGCGCCCGATCAGGGCTAATGTTATAGAACCGCCAATTGAGAATTACATCACGAAGAATCACTGCAGGTAAGCTAAAAAAACCAACGCCCAGGGCAAGTCGCGTCGACTCCTGTTTGGGAACTTTTATTTTCCTTTGGTCAACAGACTCTTCTGCAGCAGTGTTATCAACTATGACCACCTCATCCTTGTTGCGTTCAAGGCGATAGTCAACTGTCGCCCCCTTCTCATCTTTTATTTCTACAATTAACTGTTCATATAATATGATGGGGAGACCAGAGTCATTTCTTAAGTCAAGGGATAAAGTGTAGTTGAATGAAGAAACTATTAAATCAGATGTCTTTTTGCGCGCTCGACCGATCTTAATAGGTTCACGAAGATCAATCCTAAGTTTAATACTGATTGGTTTTGGGTGTTTCCTTTCCCTCAGCCTTTTGTTTCTTACTTCAGCCACGCCACCAAATTCATTTGCAGCATATTCGACATTCTCTCGAACAGCATATTGGAGAAACTTGAGAACCGAAATCAGATTGGTCTTGCCGGAAGCATTGGCACCAACGACAAAGTTTAGAGAGCCTAACTGTAGCGTCTGTTGTGATGTACCAAAGCTCTTAAAACCTTCTATTCTTAAGTCAGTAATCATCTAATGCAGAATTAAGTAATGAAGAGATCTTCTGACGAACTCGCTACAATAAATACAAATGTTCTACATTTTGCAAGAACCCTCAATCAATACGCCTCCCCCTTCGGATCCCGCGTCATCAGATCGTGCGTCGATTGTTCCGGATCTTTTCCTTCGAACAACATTTTGTGAACCTCAGCGCAGATTGGCATTTCGACGCCGACTTTCTTTGCAAGAGCGTTTGCAGATCGGGTTGTCTCAACCCCCTCTGCTACCATCACCATTTCGGAAAGAATCTCCGGCAGTTTGCGCCCCTTGCCGATTTCGATACCCACTTTTCGGTTGCGGCTGTGATGACTCATGCAGGTTACCATCAAATCTCCGATACCGGAAAGTCCCCAGAACGTCTGTGGCTGCGCGCCGGCAGCAACGCCCATGCGCATGATCTCCGCTATCCCCCTTGTCATGAGCGCAGCTTTTGTGTTATCGCCGAGTCGTGCACCGTCCACAATTCCTGCTGCGATGGCAATAACGTTTTTGAGAGAGCCGCCTAACTCGACGCCCTTCAAATCAGAACTCGCATACACACGAAAATATGGCGTCATGAATGTCTTCTGAACAACTTTGGCAGTTTCCAGATTTGTCGAAGCCGCCACGACGGTCGTTGCAATTTTTCTGCTTACTTCTTCTGCATGGCTCGGACCCGAAAGCGTGGCAACATGCATCTCCGGCAAATCCGGCAGCACCTGATGAATCATCTGCGACATTGTCATCAGTGATTCGTTTTCGATCCCCTTTGCAACATTCACGACGATGACATCCTGCAGCGAAAGTTTTCCGAGCCGGATGATAACGCTGCGCAAAAATTGTGAAGGGACGGCACAAACGATCATGTCGGCTGCTGAAACAGCGGCCATCAGATCGCTTGTTGCATCAACCTCTTCTGGAATAGTAATGCCGGGAAGAAACGAGGGATTTATTCTTTGGGAACGAATGACATCGGTATACTCTTGCTTATGCGACCAGAGCGTAACGCTGTGGTCATTATTAGCAAGTATGATTGCGAGGGCGGTGCCCCAACTACCGGCTCCGAGGACGGCGATCTTCATAACGCGGAACAACAAAAGAGTTGAGTGCTGGAAAGGTGGCCGCGAAGGACCTTGAAACTATGATTTGAAGACAGGGATACGATGAAGTCTGTTCTCAGTCCCGCCAAGCAGCCGCCGTATATTTGCGCGATGCGTGTAAATAATCATCAATGAAATGCCGATACTGAACCAAATGAGAGTGTGGTATCCCTGAATATCCACCATGAATACATTCTCACGAAGAAACATTGTCAGTGGAAACGTAGTCGCTGCGGTGAGCGAGCCAAGCGAAACATATTGAAAGAGCAACAACACAATCAGGAATACGCCAAGCGAAACTGCCACTTCGATCGGCGCTATACCGATAAGCATTCCGCCAGCAGTTGCTATTCCTTTTCCTCCCTTAAACCCGGCGAACATTGTCCATATATGGCCGAGCATTGCAACGCACCCGGCGATAATTTGCACAACGGTAAATTCGTCGAACGGGGGACGGCTTTCTATCGGCAAAATGTACATCAGACGTGCAATAACCATTGTGGCGAACAAGCCTTTCGCCATATCGCATACAATTACAAACACACCCGTTTTCCAGCCGAGCACACGAATGACGTTTGTGCCGCCCGCGTTGCCGCTGCCATGCTGTCGGATATCAATCCCCGTTTTCGCCCGCGCAACAATTATCGCAGTCGGAATTGAACCGACGAGATAACTAAGTATGGCAATTATGGCAATTGGAATCATTGAGGCCTTTCAGGATTGGCTGACCGTACACCTATAAAATATAGAGAATGCTTTCGCCACTTGCAATAAGACATTCCGCTTAGGAGAAGGTTATTTCAGAATCAATTTCGCCAATTTCAGGTCATCGGCAGTGGTCACTTTGATATTCCGGTAATCGCCTTCAACGATCTTCACCGGAATGCGCAGGCGCTCAACAAGAGACGCCTCGTCCGTTCCAAGAAACGCCGACCGTTGTGCCGCGACATGGGCACGTTTCAGAATCTCATAACGGAATCCTTGCGGTGTCTGTACCGCCCATAACTTTTGCCGGTCGAGAGTCTTCTCATAGAAACCATCCGACTCCACCTTGATTGTATCTTTCACTCTCACGCCAACAACTGCGGCCCCGTGTTTCTTTGTTTGCTTGATGACTTTGTTGATGACATCCAAAGTTACCAAAGGGCGAACGGCGTCATGCACAAGCACGATCTCCGGGTCGACATCAAATGAAAGCAAACCGTTGCGCACGGAATGTTGCCGCTCGCTCCCGCCGACGACAACATGCATTGTTTTCCGGAATTTGGATTTGGAGATAAGCTCTTCCGTCCTGCGAAGTTGATCTTCCGGTACTACAACAACAATTTCACCCACATCAGCTATTGAATCAAACGCGTCGATTGAGCGCTGAAGAATAGTCCTGCCATTGAGGAGAAGGAATTGCTTCGGTATGGATCCTCCAAGCCTTACTCCCCTCCCGCCAGCCGGAATGACGACACCAACGCTATGGAGTTTTCTTCCCAAAATAATCCATTGTAAAATTAAACTCGGGGAATTTTTTCGGCAGATTGATGATGCTGTAGACCATCACGCCAACCGACATGCGGTCCAGCCACGAGGAAAGCGGCCAGCCGAAGTGAAATGTTATCTGTTTATGCGAAAGCTCATACTTAAAGACGAGCATCAGATCTGTAATGCTGTCAAACAATGTTTGTCCGCCAAGTGCAAAGCGGAAATGATTCGGTCCCACACGTGGCGGAATGCCCGCCCGCGGAGAATAAAAGCTGACATACGCCACTGATGGGTCTTCGATTCCGCCCTCTTCATTTGGACGCTTGAAATGCACATCAATTTTGTCGCCGGGGGACTCGGCGAGATGGAGAATCATTTCCATCGGCGTGTCGGTTTCTTCAATCTGTTGCTTCTCCGGCCTGCGTTTTTTTGCAACCATTATCCCGACAACGAGGAAGAACACGGTCGCACTTGCCCATAAACCTAAACCATATGGTTTCGTCAACGCGAGATAGATAAAGCATCCAAAGAGGATAATAAATAACAGGAGTGTACCAGCACGCGACGTATGATATTCGCGAATATCCTTCGTTCCCTTGAAATATCTGTAAAACAAAAGGCTCCCCATGTTAATGGTGAAGCTTGCAACCAAACCCAACGCATACATTTCCGCCAGAAGCTTCTGACTGCCATCTGTTATGAGGATAATGAAGGAAAAAAAGAGAGCGCTGAATATGTGAACCCTGTATAAGGACTGTCGTTTGTTCGTTTTGATAATCCAGAGAAAATTATAACGGTGTGCAACCCGTTCAATCAGTTCACTGGATGCGACGTATGCTGTATTTACTGCCATGATCAATGCAATACAGGCAATTGCTCCAACTGTCCAGCCAAACCATTCACCATTCAAAGCTGAAGCAAATTGCGTAATCAAATCCGTTTCGTGTTCGGCAGGATTCAATCCTGAGGTCAGCACCAGCATGGAAATCAGCGGAGTGAAAATACCTGTTGTCACAGCAAGAAAAATGTATGCCTTGCTGATATCCTTCCAGCTTTTCACCAATCCGGCAGTTTGAACAACGGATTCAATCCCCGAATACGCCAGAATACAACCGGAGATGGCAATAATGATAAACGTAAAACCGCCTGTCAATCCGCCTTCCCAGGTTCTCGACGCTGAATACGTAAAACTCTGACCAATTTGGTGCCACGAGGCCGGCGAGGCTTCGTACAAACCGGAGGTAAGCAAGGAGAGCAAAACAAGAGCGACAATAAAAAAGATCCCGAACGTAAAGCGCGCATTCTCTTTAACGCCAAGGATGTTCAGTCCAGCAATTCCCCACACGATACTGAATTGCAGAAGAAGTTTTTCAACTTGAGAAAGTTGAATAAACGTCAGTCCGTTTTCAACAGCACTGACGGTGGAAATACAAGCAGTAAGGACATAGTCAACTTGAATCGAGGAGACCGCGATGAAGGAAAGCATCGGCCCCATAACGAGGTAGGAAAACGAATATACGCCGCCGCCACGAATCTTGTGGTGTTCAAGAATCTCCGCGATCTCTACCATGCGCGTGGAAAGAAAACGCATGAGAAGGGACGTAATGGCGATAAACGCTATCGCATAGGAGCCGATAAAGCGATGAGCTTCCGCAGGCGCATAAAAAATTGACGTCAGCTCGTCCATCAACGTAATGATGGCGATCGAAAGCCACGTCAGCCACCAGCGGCCGCCGTCAAAATACGAAAGGAGATTCTTTTTGCGGATGAGAAATGCAAATGTCCCGATAACAGCCGCACACACCACGCCCACCAGAACAACTTTCATTCAGGGCACGCCTAATGTGACAGATCAGAGAATTAACATCGCATCGCCGTAACTGTAAAAACGAAAGCCTTCCTTAATTGCACGCTTGTATGCCTTCATAACAAGGTCCCGTCCGGCGAAGGCGGAAACCAGCATCAACAACGTTGATTCAGGCATGTGGAAGTTTGTAATCAACCGATCAGTCACTTTCAATTCATACGGCGGAAAAATAAATTTATCCGTCCAACCGCGGTTGCTTTTCAGATGTCCGTCTGTCGTTACGCTGGATTCAAGTGCACGACATGTGCTTGTTCCCGCAACGAATACATTGCCTTTGCTGTCGATACACTTGTTGACTATGCGGGCTGTCTCTTCGGAAATGTCGTAAAATTCCGAATCCATTTTGTGCTTGGTCAAGTCTTCTACTTCAACCGGACGGAACGAGCCCAGGCCGACATGAAGCACGACCGGCGTAATGGTCACCCCTTTCTTCTTTAATGCTGTCAGGACGCGTTTCGAGAAATGGAGTCCCGCAGTCGGCGCAGCGACTGCCCCCGTAACCCGTGCAAAGATAGTCTGGTATGTTTCCTTGTCTTTCTCCGTCGGATCACGCTTGATGTAATACGGCAACGGCATTCGTCCAATCCGTTCGATAATCTTGAACAGATCGCCATCGACATTGAAGCGTACAGTCCGGCCTCTCGAGGTTGTATTGTCGATAACTTCGCACCAGAGCTTGCCATCATCAAAGAAAATCTTGTTTCCAATCCGGACTTTTCTTGCCGGATCGACGATCACGTCCCAGATATTTTCCTCCTTGTTCAGTTCGCGAAGAAGAAACACTTCGATTTTCGCATTCGTTTTTTCTTTGCGGCCGAACAGTCGGGCAGGAAACACTTTGGTTTCATTGACGACGAGACAATCACCTTTTTTGAAATACTGGGTGATCTCAGTGAATTCTTCCCTGATGGTTAGTGTTTCTTCTACCCTGTTTATGACCATCAGGCGAGAAGTATCCCTGGGATGTGCGGGATACTTCGCTATAAGATTTCGGGGAAGCGGATAACGAAAATCCGATAGTTTCATGTAATGTTCATACCTCCAAAATGTGAATATTCGATAAATTCGCTTCTCCGATTGATCCGGAGTATTGCTACCACTTAGTTAACGCCTTTTCTTAGTTTTTGATTTCCCTTTAACCGATTTGTTCTTTTTCGGAGCTGAATTCTCCGTATCTGCAACCGCTGCCCTTGCTGCTGCCAGCCTCGCAATCGGAACCCGGAAGGGGGAGCAGCTTACGTAGTTGAGTCCGATTTGGTGACAGAATTCAACGCTCGATGGCTCGCCACCGTGCTCGCCGCAAATGCCAATCTTCAGATGCTCGCGAACACTGCGGCCTTTTGCAACCGCCATCTTCATAAGGCTGCCAACACCCGTACGATCGAGAACTTCGAACGGATCCTTCTCCAGCACTTCCATC
>JBKJJX010000164.1:0-6567 GCA_046597825.1 Bacteroidota bacterium
ACCGGATGTACCAAATAAATGTGGCCTTCCCATAATTTCAGATGCATTGCTTCATCGAAATCAACTGAGGCCTTTGGAAGAAGAGTCACTGGCAAAACTCTTGATACGTCCGGTAACCGACAAAAGTATTGTCGTCGGAAGCTTTCGAATTCACTACGATACAAGCGGAACGAATGCGCCTGCTATCCTGGACTCGATGCACAATCGCATTGAAGGGACGGCAGATCGGTATGCAGATTCGGTTGGCGCAATTGTCAATTATGCACTGCGTTTTGAGAGGGATACACTCGGCTATCCTGCGCCACCGCCTGATGGTGCAGGAGGCGGCGCTGAGTATGACATATATATCCAGGAACTGGGCTCACTGTACGGCAGCACAACCCCGGAATCCCCTATCAATAACAAACCCGAAGGGGGAACGTTCACGTCATACATTCTCATTGACAACGATTTTATTTTCGTTTCCCCCGACAGCAACAAGGGGCTGCCGGCTTTGCGTGTAACGTTGGCGCATGAACTTCATCATGCGATACAAATGGGCAACTATGGATTCTGGGCAAACGAGATTTACTTTTACGAGATGACTTCTGTGTGGATGGAAGATGCAGTTTTCACGGAAGTGAATGACTATTATCAATACTTGAAGTCTTCGCAGGGACAATTCCAGCGATCCGAAGTGTCATTTACATCAAACAATTTCATTATGTACAGCCGGGGAATTTGGTGCCATTATCTTGCCAAGAAATTTGGCCGCGAATCAATCCGGCGATGTTGGGAGGAAATACGCAATGCCCGCCCGTTTGCCGCTATCGATGCTGCGTTGAGTGGACCGCCGTTTTCCGTAAGCCTGCGAAATGCATTTGTGGAATGGAACATTTGGAATTATTACACCAACGTGCGCAGTGACTCCGTTAATTATTACACAGAAGGCCGCAATTATCCTTTGATGACGGCAACAAGGATTGATTTCACCCCACCGTCACGCGCAACGAGTAACACTGTGTATCCTTTTGGTGCGCGCTACTATGATGTGTCTTCTGCCCGGCAGAATCTGGCACTTGTTGTTCTGAATGTTAATTCCACGCTCGCACAGAATAACAATACGAACACGCAATCCTTTACGCTGCAGCTGAACATGAACAAGGTGGACGATGCGTACAAGCCAACAAGCGCGCAGATTTTCGTGAAGTTGGATGTGGGAGATCCATCGAATTGGTTCTTTAAGGATTTGCAAGGAACGGTTGCGGCTGCGTCTCCTTTCCCGAATCCATTCTATGCTGATGGGCAGAGTATTCTCCAGTTCCCTGTACTGTCAACCTCTGTAACGCAAGGAACGCTTACAATATTCTCTGCGAGCATGGATTTGATCTATAGTGAAGATCAGTCTTCTTCATTTGTTCCTCAACTGGGAACACACGTCATGAAGTGGAGCGGACGAAATACAAATGGAAAAGTCGTAGGTTCGGGAGTGTATATTTATGTGATCGTAACTCCTCTACAAACCATCAAAGGAAAAATTGCGGTCCTCAGGAAATGAACCTTACACTCGAAGCTGCAGGAATAAAGAAAGTATTTAACCGCCGGACGGTTTTTGATAATGTATCCTTCTCCATAAGCTCACAACAAACACTGCTTATCACCGGTCGAAACGGTTCGGGAAAGTCCACGTTGGTAAAAATTATTAGTGATGTGCTTTCCCCAACAGATGGAACTATAACGGTGCGTGAAGGGGAGAAGGCTCTGCCTGAAAATCGATGTGAACTCCTGGGACTCGTTTCACCCTATCTCCAATTGTATGAGGAATTTTCTGCTGAGGAGAATCTTTACTACACCATTGCATTGAGGGGAAAGAAAGCGGACTTGACGCACATACGCGTCCTTCTGACAAAAGTGTTCCTCCTTAACCGGAAAGACGATCCTGTACGAACGTACTCCAGCGGGATGAAGCAACGATTGAAATATGCGTTCGCCCTCGCCCATGCACCACATATACTTATCCTCGATGAGCCAACGTCGAATTTGGACACAGAGGGAATTCAAATGGTGAAAGAGATCATGGACGAGCACCGTAAGCAGGGCATTCTGATAGTGGCAACCAACGATCTTTCCGATGTCGACCGTTTCGATTTTCAAGTGGATCTCAATGTCACAAACTAACGGAGCCGGCCAGCGATGGATTAGATCTGCCATCAGCGTCTTCAACAAGGATTGGCATTCTGAGCTGCGCACGCGTTATGCCATCAGTGCCTTGCTCATGTTTGTCGTAACAACCATATCGATCATGGTCTTTGCGCTTGGCAGCGAGAGCGCACCCGCGGATGTTCTCTCGGGCATGTTATGGGTTGTTATTTTCTTCGCGGCAATGTCCGGACTTGCACGAACGTTTGTTGCAGAAGAGGAGCGGGGAACATCAATGACACTGCAGCTTCTTGCAACGCCAAGTGCCATCTATTGCGGCAAGCTGCTGTTTAACCTGGTTCTCGTTACGGGAGTTAATGTCCTGACGGTGTTGTTGTATACAATGTTCCTGTCCGGATTCGTTATCAAAACATATTCGATTTTTATCTGGACAATAGCCTTGGGCAGCATTGGCCTTGCGGCATCTTCAACAATCATTGCAGCAATAATAGCCAAGGCAAACACAAAAGGCACTCTCTATCCGGTTCTTTCATTTCCTATCTTGTTGCCGTTACTTCTCACCTGTATCAATGCGACCAGACTTGCAACCGAAGGCGCATATTTGGACGAATCTGCGGGTGAATTTCAGTTCTTAATTTCGTATGTTATCGTAGTAATAGCCGCCTCAGCGATCCTGTTTGAGTACATTTGGAAAGATTGAATGTTTAAATCAATTCTTTTTGTTTGGATGACTGCCGTTATCGTTTTTGCGCTGGGCTTGCCAATGGTGCCGCAGCCTCAGTCGTGGTATCAATTTCCCATCATCCCGGCGTTGGGGGAAAAAGCGCGCATCATGTTTTTTCACGTACCCACGGCCTGGCTCAGTAGCCTTGCGTTCGTCATCAGTATGATTTATGGGATTCAGTACCTGCGTAAGAAAAGAATGGACGACGATACGAAATCCGCATCTGCAGCCGCTTTGGGATTTCTGTTCTGCTTCCTTGCAACGGCAACAGGAGCGATCTGGGCAAAGTTTAGCTGGGGCACATATTGGAATTGGGATCCGCGGCAGACATCCATTTTCGTGCTATTACTTATCTACGGCGCGTATTTTGCCTTGCGATCCGCTGTAGAAGTTGAGGAGAAACGGGCGACCCTTTCCGCCGTATATTCCATAATCGCTGCCGTTACGATGCCATTCTTTATGTTCATCATGCCGCGGATTCTGGCGAGCCTGCATCCTGAGCCGATTCTCAATGTACAGGGCAAGGTAGAAATGAACCGCACAATGCTTGTAGTATTTTTCAGCTCGCTCGCGGGTTTCACGGGTTTGTTTTTCTGGATATGGAAACTTCAGGTGCGTGCCCGATTGCTTGAGCTAAAAAGAAAATATTAAGGAGATACCTGTGACCGAATTCTTATCGCAAAACGCTTTGTATGTTGTGCTGATTGTTGTGCTTGTAGTGTGGATTGGGATTTTTGGCTATCTTAATAGTATTGACAGACGACTTAAAGTTCTTGAACAAGGTAAATGAGAGTGAAGGAGGAACACAATGAAACCTAAAATCATAGTCGCAGCAATTATCATCGTAGGCTTTATCATCTTCGGCTCCTATTCATTTCTTGAGAGCAACGTGGAATACACGGACATTGCCGGCGCAATGAAGACGCACAAGAAAGTTCAGTTGAAAGGTGCATGGAGTAAGGAAAAGGAATCAGCCTTTGACGCAAAGACATCAACCTTTACTTTTTATCTTAAAGATGAGGCCGGCAAGGAGTGCAAGGTTGTGTTAGATGGAGCCGCACCGAATAATTTCGAGCTCGCAACAAGCGTCGTCGCTAAAGGCCGATACATGCCGGATGGCGGCTACTTCCATGCAACGGAAGTGCTTACAAAATGTCCGTCCAAATATGAAGCGCAGGCGGATGAAGTAAAGAAAACCGTCTAACGACGAAGAGAAACGTCGAACGTTCTTTGCAGTTTAACATTTGATAGATAGGGAAATCTATGATTGGTGGCATTTTAGTGAAGTTGGGTTTTCTTACCTGTCTTATCGCTGTCGCTGCCTTTTTTGAAAATCACCGTAACGGAAGTGATCGCGCTCTTCGTATTGGTCGAATTGCCTTCCTTTCAACTGTCGGCGTTGTTGTCCTCATCTCCGCGTATCAACTCTACAACATTCTCACCCATCAATTTCAGTTCACGTACGTTTGGAGCTACAGCTCCCGAGAACTTTCCCTTCCGCTTTTGATTTCGACTTTCTATGCGGGTCAAGAGGGAAGCTTCATGCTTTGGACGCTTTACACTTCCCTTATTGGTGTATTTCTCATGCGGGATTCTTCCCGCAAAGGCTATGAGCCTCAGGTGATGACTGCGTTCGGATCAATCTTGTTAATGCTATTGCTGATGATGGTGCTTAAGAATCCGTTTGCATTGGTCTGGGAATCATGGAAAGGCCAGGTCGAAGCAGGTTTTGTTCCCCCAAACGGAAGGGGATTGAATCCGTTACTTCAAAACTATTGGATGGTCATTCATCCTCAAGTCTTATTCAGTGGTTTTGCTGCGATGGGCGTGCCCTATGCCTATGCTATGGCTGCCTTGATGAAACGCGACTACAATAATTGGATTCGGCCTGCAACACCGTGGATTGTCTACGGTGCAACGGTTCTTGGCTGCGGAATCATGATGGGCGGTTTTTGGGCATATGAAACCTTGGGCTGGGGTGGATATTGGGGATGGGATCCCGTGGAGAATTCCTCACTCGTTCCCTGGCTGTTTGCCGTTGGTACAATTCACACCATTCTGTCTCAACGGAAGAGCGGAGCGTTTGTGCGAACGAATCTGGTAATGGCAATGATGTGCTTCCTTATGGTGTTGTACTCAACATTCCTGACCCGAAGCGGAGTTCTCGGAGACACGTCGGTGCATTCCTTCGTTGATCCGGGTATGGTCGTATATTGGTTTTTGGTTGGCGTGATTCTCTTATTTGCCGGCTCCGGCCTTGGCATGTTGATATATCGCCGGAAAGAAATGCCAAAAGTTCCACCGCGTCACTCATATTTCTCGCGAGAGTTTGCTCTGTTCCTTGGCTCTGCTACGCTTGTTTGCGCCGCTATATTCATTACTGTCGGAACTTCTTCCCCTCTGATAACACAAATATTTCAAGGCAAGACGACGGCGGTCGATACATCTTACTATGTAACAACAATTCTTCCGTTGGGTATTCTGATCGGACTCCTTGCTGGTATCGGACAATTACTCTACTGGACAAGGACGGAGCATAAGGGGATAATCAGAATTCTTATCGCTCCCGTTTCCGTTGCCATGGCATTAACTCTGGGACTTATTTTGTTTTATGAGATCAAGGATGTTCTGGTAGGACTTTTCGTGTTTGGCGCCTCGTTTTCGTTGGCCGCTAACTTTATGGTTGGGTGGAGGATCATAAAAGGCGAACCGAAGTATGCTGGCGGATCTATTGCGCATGTCGGATTAGCAATAATGTTTCTTGGATTCGTAGGTTCGGCAAAATATGATGACAAGGAAACCCTTTCTCTTGCTCAAGGTCAGGGAGTCCATTGTCTTGATGGATATAAGCTTACGTACACCGGCTACAAGCCAATTGATCAGGAGAAATACGCTTTCCAAGTCGATGTGGAAAAAGATGGGCGAAAGTATACGGTAGCTCCGATTATGTACTACAGCAAGTTCAATGAAGGGTTGATGCGAAATCCTGATATCGTAAATCTTGTGACGAAGGATTTTTACGTGGCACCTCTCTCTCTCGAACAGGCAGGCAGTAAGGAGGATGAATCGGCTGTGCGGTATTCCTTTAAGAAGGGTGAGATCAAGAAGATCGGAAACCTCGAGGTTACGTTTGTTGATTTTGACTTCCCGGTGGACCAAAAGGCCGCCATGCTTGAAGGCAGGGAAGTGAAGATCGGAGCACTATTGAGTGTGAAAGAGTACGGAAAAACTCCAGTGGAAATAGCTCCAGCAAAAGTGATGAATAAGGGTGAAGCAACCGACAAGCCGGCGGTCTTCAATAAGAACCATCAGTTTACAATTGCCGGGATGAAGCCTGACCGGGAGAATAAAGAAAACTCTACGGTCGAGATTAGCTACAAAGATTTAAGTGTGAACGGGCCGGCAAAGAACTCCGATACCGATGTTCTTGTCGTGGAAGCAAGCGTTAAGCCTTATATCAATCTCGTTTGGTCGGGAGTTATTATACTTCTGGTGGGATTCATCGTTACGATTGTAAGGCGAGCGCAGGAAGCTCGATTGAAGGTATCTCTGGAGACTGTGTAAATTTTATCGTCGGACTCCAACACCGAATTGAAAAACCATTTCCCCACCGTACCACGCACCGGTCCATAGCGCTGCAACCCCGATTGCTGCCATTCCGAGGAAAGCCCACCTCAATTTGGTTGGAATTTCCCCTCTGTTCG
>JBKJJX010000315.1:0-10653 GCA_046597825.1 Bacteroidota bacterium
ATGATATGCTGGTGCATCAAGTGTAGCCCCAGCATTCACAGCGTCCTTAATTTCGTAATTCATGCCTACGTACAACACAACGACACGCATTTCGTTGTTGAGTAGGCTTTGATAAACGTCGTATGGCTCTGGACTGTGAGAACACCCAATAAAAGAAAGGAGAGACAGGAGAATGAAGTGTTTCATGAAAACCCCGAAAACTATTTTGTTGCGCCCTAACGGCCCGCAACAGCAGACCCTGATGAATTCATAAGAGAATTGCTTACGAACACGGTAACGACACGACTGCAAGAGTAGAATTTCGCATTCTTGAAATCCGTGGAGTGGTTGACGAAGACATACGGCTTGCTGGATACAATCTCAGATGCTCAACCGAACGCATGATGCGACTCCAAACGAAACGTGACTTGCGAATGATTGTGCAACTACTTGAACAGTTGAACAGTCGCAACAATAACTCCAGAGATAGCGGCGATAGAGCCAATGACGGTCGCCCAAGTTAGAATGATATTAAGACAATGAACCTTTTGAGAAAGTTTATCGTTCGAGTTTGCTGTGTGTTCCATCGAAAGACGTAGATTATCAATGCTTGCAATCAATGCACGATTTAGTTTGAGCCGGAGGATTTGTCGATGCTGTTCCGCTGGTGCGTCATTAGCACGAATAGCCAATTCCTCTTCCGGAAGGTTGAGCAATGCTTGACTGGCTTTGGTCATACAAAATCTCCCTTATTGCGGCTAATATAGTATCATATTGCAACCCGCAGCATATCACGCAACTCAATCTACGGTATAACTTGTTTCAATCTAATCACATCTCAAACACGATTCAAGTATCGACGGGTTCGTCAGGCAATGGACTCACTTCTTCGTTAGCATCACCATGGAAGGCGGAAAAAGAGTATGAGGCAGGAATACAACCGCAGAATGTTTGAGAACTCTGTAATAATCGATGACTCTTCGCCGGCAACAACAAAAAGCAAGGCCGGGCACATTCAAGTACCCGGCCTTCAAATAATCTATACTACTGAGTGCATTGAACGCTGAATGTCTGCTCGACAAAATTCGGCGGAAGATTTGTATTCGTTGTGTGCATCCATGTTTGAATCTTCACCGTATTCGTTTGGCCGGGCTGTCCGCCCAGACAATCAATAACCTTGAACGTAATGGGGATGATATCCTCACCCGCGTTCGCTCTCACCTCATTGAAACCCGTAGCATTGAATGGCGTTCCATTGGGTACAGCTTCAAATGCATTTGCCGGGACAAACTTGAAGAACACCCTTGAGTTGCCAAGTGCATTGGCCGTGAGTTGCTGGAGGAATGCAGTGATGTTGCCGGGGAGCGTCCCTGGTCTTTTCAATGGTCTTCCCGTGGTGTTTGTAATCGTGGACCCACCGCCGGGCGCCGGGAATAGCAGATTAATGAAGATCGTCCCGACACTGTTCTTGACAATCGTACTTCCATTCGGGAAGGTAATCGACTCGACATAGTTCTTTATGTTCGTGCTCTTGACGCGCACCCTTGTTTTGAACCCACCTCCACTGGTGATAAAGACGCCGAGAGGATTACAGTTCGTAGCACTTTTGAGTGTCAACTCTATTGTCGCATCTTGTACCATTGCGGTAAAAAATATCTTTGCCTGTAACGATGTACTTGATGAGCTCAGTACGCGAACACTGCTTATGCTTGCGTTACCACCTACCGTGACAAAAGGAACCAGGTTGTCGATAACAATGGTGCCGGTTGCGGGATCCGTTGCACCCTGAAGCCCGGTGCCATGAAGCGTTACCGTGATATCCTGAAAGGGATCTGCCGGCGTCGGTACATCCACGCTTGTCACCGTCGGCTGCGCCACGACAGTTATCGTAAAGGAAAAAGTGGACCCCGCAAACCCTATCGAGGGGTCGTCGATGAGATTGATCGTCTTCGTGCCGGGGGTGGCGTTGTTGGTGCTAATCGTAAGATCCACTCTGCCTTTTCCCGCGAAGTCCCCAGTGTTGTTTTGAAGCCCGTTGAACTTACCGGTGATGCTGACCGTGACACCGGCAGGGGCCGTTACCCTGTCAATATTTTCTATCCAGTCTCCGTAAACGGATGCCGTGTTTCCGTTTCTTGTTGGGGAATAGCAGTCTAATACCCTCTTTCCCAGGACTGTTCCTGCGACGCCTGGCAGCACCACCAATGTGATTGCGATGCCAAGCATCAGCCACCGTGTTGTGTGTTGCATAATGTAACTCCTTGTGTTGTTAGTAGATGAAATGTTGATTAGTGAAACCATTAACGAATCTGCGAGGGGGAACCTTTTCATAGACTTCTCTCGATAGAATGTATGACGGAGAATCTTCTCACGTTCATTGCTTTTGTGTATCGGGTTCGCGAAAAATTGTTCGCCACTCGCTCTTGGACAACACTCCGCCCAGTTCATCAAGCGCATCAACACTCCACGTAACATGCCGCGCTTCTGTTTTGGTCCACAACCATGGCGGCATCCTGTACGCCCTGACTCCGGGACGCAGCAATGCCGTCAAGAGAGTTGTGTTTGAAGGGTCAATCACCACAACGCGATACAGGAATCCTTCCGGAATTTCCGTCCACGTAAAGTCGACGGGTGTTCCCGGAATGGCAATCATCATATTCGCGGGTGTAATGAGATCAACGGCGTTTGCACGCAGACGCGGCGCCCCTCCCACAAAATAACGGAGGGCCGGGATTGGAAATCCGGCAACAGCGCCTGCCTGCACCGGAGCCGGACCAGCATTCGCTTCGACGAGATCGGAGACAGCTTCAATATCCACCGAAGTTTCTATTCGTAACAGAATCATGTAAAGTCCGCTGACATCGGTCGGAAGTTTCGACGGGTCGGGCCCGTTCAGTGTGAACGTTCCGGTCGGCGGCAGGAATACGCTGAAGCGTTCGAGTTGTGTATATCGTCGCTGTGAAGCGCGGCGTTCCAGCGGAAGTGTCGCTTCCGTTAACAGATCTTCTTCTGTTGGTGGCTCGTCTCCCGGCCTGACAATTTCCCATCTGCCATGCAGCTGGCCGGTTCCGTTGTACGTGATCGATGCAGAAACCGGCGGAGCGGACTCTCCTTCTTTAACAGAAGCGAGATTATCCCGTGTGTCGAACAGAAGGTCGACATTGGTGAGAGCAAACGGCGAACGTGCACCTCCGCCGGTAAGCTCGCATGTCACGGCCACATATTCATCAGATCCGCCCGTCTTGCTGATAAATCGCCGGACATAAAAAAATGTCGATCGGGCTCCGGCAGCCGCTGCCTGATACGCCCGCCTCGACACCGATGGCGGTATCGACATGATGTCTGTGAAAGCTCCGTTGCCACTGAACGTGGAAAGGTTGAATCTCGCGGGAAGCCTGCCAAAAATCGTCCCGGGAACCGGCTTGGATCCGACGTCCGGCGCGGCGCTCATAATCTCGCCACACCATACCGATTCGCCGGGAACATAACCCGCCACTCCTCCGAACGTGAGAAAGACTGTTGTAGCTCCGTTCGTGTTCACATTTACCCAATGGGGATGGACTTTGATTGCACCCGCAGCGCTGAGGACAGCAATTGTTAAGAGCGATAAAAAATAAATTATCCGAAGCTTCATCAATGAACTCAGAAAATATTGAATGAGACGCCCGTGTTCACGACCCATGCGCGTGTTTGCGTGTCCAGATTGAAAACATTGTCGTGCGATTTAATTTCGTTCCATGAATAACGTACGAACGCCTGACCCCGCCAGTTAAACACCAATGCGGATGAGAAATCGAAAGCGTACGACGTCTCAATTGAGAACGAAGCCTGACGCTGCCTGCTTGAACCATCATCGGGTTTTGATCCGGAGAGAGACATGTTGAGAGTAAGAGTTGAATTCTCAAATGGCTGAGCAAGGACGCTCGCTCCCATCCTCTTGTTGCGGATGACAGAGCCCGACTCTGTATTCTCGCTCGATTCGAGCAAGCCTTCAAAGTTCAATGATATCTGTGCAAGCGGTGAGAATGAAACCACCAATCCGTTTGCGCGGTTGACGGCATCGGCATTTTCTCTTCCGATCTGTCTATTGTCAAGGTGAGTGAGCGTTCCCCGATATGCGGCCCTTAGATTATTTCCAACCCATTCAATTCCCGTGGTGTGGGACGTAGTCAACTGATCGGGTATGCGGTCGGGCGTGATGTCGCTGTTCGTAGGAAGGCTGACACCAAATTGGTGCGTACTGTTCAAGCCGTAGGAAAAAACAGGGAGCCATGACGGCAGCATTTCCGGAACCGCGAGCGGAGAAAGAACAACGTTTGCTCCGGTCTGTCGCGTTTTGGTTTTCACGACGGATGAAACCTCATCCAGGTTATCTTCCGACTGAAGATGAGTGATGTCCATCTGCACCGGACCGACTCCTCCGCGAAGTTCGTACGTGTTTTGAAGATTATCCGACCGGGAGCTGACACCGACAGCCCGATATAGAGGGTCAACGCGTTCGTGACGAAATGCTACGTTCAACCTCGCGGGAAGGCCATTAAGAATCGTCGCATCCCGGAATACATCCCACGAAACATCCGCATACCGCGCCTGCTTCGTCGTCGCCTCAACAGGAACGATATCCGTTCCCTGCGCAAGGAGAGGATCTACGGGATTGGTGAAACGAGTCTTTGTAAAGCCCGCATCCAATGTAACATCTCTTCCCGGATTCGAGACCAATACGCGAACACTTCCCCCATTACTTTTCTCTGCATCGGTAAGCTGCGCCTGATTGAAATTGTTGACCGGTAACTGTGAGGCGTGAACATAGGATGCCTCGACGCGAACAACACCGGGTTCTTCGGGAAGAATTTCAACGCCAAGTGTTCCGCTGTAAATCCGGTGCTTTGGATTGTTGAGTCCGGCAAAGTTATCCCATCCGACGATGTTCGTGCCATTCAGAATAGCCCCGGACAAATCGGCAAACGTACCGATCGCAGTTGATGCAGAAATTCCACGGCTCGAAAATCCGCTCAGAAGATGTCGATGCCGCCCGTGACTGACGTGGCCGGCAGAAATCGTTGTCCTCCCGGTCTTCATTTCGATCAAGTAACTCGCAAGATCGGTCTTGGAGGCATCGTCCCCCTTTTCACTAAAGCGAAGGGCTTCTTGCCTGAACGAAGCGCCAACGGCATTGAATCCCACTCCAAGATTCAAACCGCCTCGTTCTATATCCATCTTGAAACTCAGCTGTCCGTTCAATTCCTGGAACTTCTTCCGGGACGGGGAGTTTGTTTCCGGGAAATGGCTCTCAGCAAGTTGACCTTTGTTTGAGAGCGTGATCGAGGGAGTCACAATAGTTTTTTCCAGTCCGGTGGAAGTAAGAACATTCAGCGTGAAATTTCCAACGGATGTCCAGCTACCTTCGGCGCTCACAACGTAAGCCGAAATATTCAACGACCCCGACGGAAGTGGAAAGGTATGAGGAATGTAACTCAAAGTGTCGCCCTTCATCGTACACAAATTTGTTACGTCCATTGTTCCGATAACAAGAGTGATATGCTCACTGCCTGAAAGCGGCCGGCTCATAATGAATTCCAGCGGTGAGAACCTGGACACCCATTCTTCGTTCCCATTCATCATCACGGAAAGATCCTGAGCGTGCAATGTCGCTGAAAGTAGAAGAATCGTGAGAAGGAAAAGAAGCCGTTGTCCTTGTCGGCATTTCATCCGGCTTTCACCGGAATAGAAGTTCTCATGCGTTGTACCGTGTGGGTTCTGGGATCATACTCAGAAAATGAGAGTGGTATTGACCTATATTACAACCTGGCAGTTATCCGGGAATCGCTGAGGATTCATGATACCGCCGGTGGAAAACATCCGACATTGTTGTACCGATTGGAAGGATTTTTTCAAAAAGCGCTGAGTCGATACTTACTATGGCACTATTGAGGGCAAACATCCGCGTGGATATTGTGGTGATATGAGAGCGATAGCACAGACCAATCTACTTGCGATAAATGAGATAGTCAACAGGTATTACGAATCGGTTCTGTTTGGAATCTTAAGATGAGAAATCTGAAAATCCAAGTTGGCACTTACAGGAAGATTCGAGTAATTGCCTTTCAACAAAGCCTTTGCTATCTTCACAGAAGAAAAGTACACGCGCCATTGAAGCAATGAAAGCTCCCTTGCGAATAAAGCAGTTCCTCTTTTTTGTCTCTCTCCCTTTGTCATGCGCACTACTTTTTTTGTCCTGTGCCGCATTAAAGGATTTTTCCAACGCCATAACAAATCTCTCACGACTGAAGTTTAAGCTCGATTCCGTGAACGGCTTCCAACTTGCTGGCATTCCTCTTTCCGGTAAAACCCAACTGACCTTGTCGGATGGAGCCCGGTTGCTGTCCGCGTTTTCACGGAATGAACTTCCCGCCACATTTGTCCTGAACGTTGCCGCGCTAAATCCGAACGACGGCATGGGGGGAACGACGAAGACCACGTCTACTCTGACAAGTTTAGGGTGGACGCTCATTATAGACAATGCTCTCACAGTTACCGGCAATATACGCGACCCCATTACGATTCCCGGTACGGGACAACAGGTGCTGATTCCCTTGCAAATGAATCTCGACCTGGTGAAATTCTTTAAGGATAAAGGATACGAGAGCATTGTGAATCTCGCGCTTGCAGTCGGCGGAGCCGGCGGCTCGCCAAGCCGGTTGACACTGCGTGTCAAGCCGACCGTTCAAACTCCCTATGGACCGATTACCTATCCAAATGAAATCGATGTAATTGACAGAGAGTTTAGATGAGTTATTCGATCATTGAATCTCAATCTTTCATTTCGTAAAACAATGTTGAACCAAGCTTGTCGGGGATTGTATGCTGACTCAAACTAAACCAGAAACTGCCGAACACGTGGATTTTCTTCCTCTGAACGGAACTGACTACGTCGAATTTTACTGCGGCAACGCAAAACAATCTGCCCACTACTATCGCTCTGCGTTCGGCCATACTCTCGTCGCATATTGCGGACCTGAAACGGGCGTGCGCGACCGGGCCTCGTATGTTTTGCAACAGGACAAAGTGCGCATCGTCCTCACATCCGCAATGCATCCCGATCATCCGGTGAGCGACCATGTACGGATGCACGGCGATGGCGTACGGGATATTGCATTGTGGGTGGATGATGCGGAGTCGGCGTATCGCGAAACAACAAAGCGGGGTGCCCGCGGCGTTATGGAGCCAACCGTACTCAAAGATGAATTTGGTGAAGTGAAGAAATCCTCGATCGCCATTTACGGAGATACGATCCACTCATTTGTTGAGAGGAAAAACTACACAGGAGTTTTTCTTCCGGGATACAAAGCAGTAGAAGGACCGGATCGCATTGCGCGTCCCGTCGGATTGGAATACATCGACCATATGGTCGGTAATGTCGGCTGGGGACAGATGAACAAGTGGGTGAAGTTTTACGAAGACGTTATGGGATTTAAAATGTTCAAGCACTTTGACGACAACGACATCAGTACGGATTATTCTGCACTGATGCCCAAAGTGATGTCCAATGGCAACGAGCGCATCAAGTTTCCGATTAACGAACCCGCAGCCGGCAAGCGAAAATCCCAGATCGAAGAGTACCTTGACTTTTACGGAAGTCCCGGTGTTCAGCATATCGCGATGGCAACCGATAATATAATAGACACTGTCACGAAGCTTACTCAGCAGGGGGTACAATTTTTACGCGTACCGAACGCGTACTATCAGGAACTGACAGACCGCGTTGGAAAGATCGACGAGCCGATAGATGAACTCGGCAAACTTGGCATTCTTGCCGATCGTGACGATGAAGGCTACATGCTGCAAATCTTTACAAAACCCGTGGAAGACAGACCCACATTGTTTTATGAGATCATCCAGCGAAAAGGAAGCCGTAGTTTCGGCAAAGGGAATTTCAAAGCGTTGTTCGAAGCGATCGAGCGCGAACAGGATTTGCGCGGTAATCTGTAATCTGAACCGTGTTTCCTCTTTAATTAAAGCTCAGCAGGATGTGAAGCACGCTTGATAACTCTGGTGTTCGTCCTTTGGATTCTGAGCTGCAATTGTTCCTCTAACGGAAAAAAAGCCACGATTCGTGGCCGTTTAGTCCGAACCTTTATATCTCCCTCTCCCACCAGCTGTTTGACCCATTCTTTCGCATTTTAACGCTGGCCCGTGGCGATTAATCACACCCTTCTTCTGCTTCACTCTCCGTATTCCATCTTCTCAGTCGATTCAGTCCCCAATTCCACTCTTTTGCAACTGTCGATTCGGCACTGAACTTGCACTTGAGTAAGCCAAGAGCTTCCGGTTAAAATACCTCCGCAAAAAAACCCACTATTGTTGAACAGCAACATACGGGACGGTCCACATGAGTCACGCACGCCAAATCTTCTTCTGTGCAGCGGCAGCAGTTCTTTCGCTCACATTCTCTCCGACTGCTTTCTCTCAACAGGTCATTATTCACTCTTCATTCCTTAGCGACGACGGCAATCCCGCGAAGGATGATGATGGAGTCGTCAACGGCGTCGTCGGTTTTCGAGGGGGCGCTGTGCATGTTGTTTTGTATTTCTCAGTGAGCGCGACGACACAATTTCCCAATCCCGTCTTGATCATTCGTCCGGGGGCGATTGTAAAGATGGCAGATCGCTATGATAGTCTCGGAGGCACTCTTCACTGGGCGCCGACAACCAACGGATACATTTCGGCAGGGACAGATAATGCAACGATAAAGATCGACGGCGCGACGATTACGGATATACGAGATGATTCCGAAGGCGGCGATACGAATGGCGATGGTAATGCTACAGTACCATCCCGTGCGGGGTGGGGTTATATCAGATTCTCGGGATCGCCTCGTGACAGAGTGAGTAACAGTACGATAAAGTATTGCACAAAAATCGGCCACATCGGCTCGATGGGGATAACAACGAACTGGTTTCAATTCTTCGGCTCTTGCAATGGGGGCGATGGCTTCCCGGGAAATACGTCGCCGATTGTTGTCAACGCTAGTCCAAGAATTTCCGGCAACATCTTTGAACGATCATCGCTTTCGTCGGGCGTTGCTACATTGGACCTTCGCGGCATGTCGCCTATTGTTGAGAGCAATACGTTCCGCGACTCGTCCAGTGCTCCCGCAGTCTGGATCGGTCCCGCGAGACAATACCTTGATGGCACCAGCGGGAACCTGGGACCTACCTCGGGGACAATCATCGTTTCAAACAATCGCTTTGAATCGAGTGAGGGAATTTCTCTCTCCGCCCGCGGCACCGATCCCGAAACGCTCTACTCGAAGACGCAAATACGCGCAGTAATTAGTCATAACACGCTGCGTGCACCAAGGAACATTGGGCGCGCCTTGCAACTAGCGTTTCCCTCCGATGCTTCTGTTTCTGGCAATGATATCTCAAATTATTCAATACCACTGCTGTTCTATTTCGATCCGCAATCGCAAGCCGGCAACCGAACCCGCTGCGGACTTGAAATCAACAATAATCACTTCTCGTTGCAAGGCATCTCGTCCAGTTTTGCCATCGGTTGGTCTCCGCCGCCGACAAGTCCGGCAGCGCAGAGCCATGTCCTCATCAACATGAAGAATAACTTCTGGGGAGATCCAACAGGTCCGTTGGACACAACCGCATCCGATGGCAGGCAAAACCCACGCGGGCGAGGCTTGAAGGTGATTACGAATTCAATTGATTATGTGCCCTTCATTGGAGCCGCTCTTCCTCCTGTGCCAGACGCGATTCACCTGACGGTCAACTCCCCTGACCCTACAACGCCTCTCGAAGCAAACGCAACTGTTACGCTTAACACGTTCATTGATTCATACAACCTTGGCTCGACTCCGACAGGGAAGATTGTCGTCCTCCTGCGCGATGCTGACGGAATTATTCTCAATCAACCCGGTACGATTGTCAATGTCACGTCAGGCAATCACATGGCGACAATTCCGCCGATTCAGTTTACGGTACCGTCGTTGAGCAATGTTGTGGCAGTCGAAGCGAACCTTGCGCCGGAAGGAAATGTTCAGGCAACACGCTCCAATCAGATTACGTACAATGTCGCCAGAACGCCAAGTAGTCTGAATATTACACGGTTCAATTCAACTGGCGAGAGTCGATACAAACCTCTCGTGCGTGGAGACCGTGATACGCTATTGATAGGGTTGACGTATACGCTTAGCACGAGTGCCCCCAACATAAATGGTTCACTGAAGATTGAGGTCAAAGAACGGATACGTGAAACCGGGATCGAACGGGGGCTAACATACCAGTCACTCAATCTCGTGGCTCCGCCGGGGGTCAACAGAACAATGAACACTACATATGAAGTGATCTTGGAGATGCGTGATGTGATTTCTGATCCTCGGTTCTCGGAAATTTTTGTTAGAGCGTCGCTTGCGAATGATTCAAATCGAGTTGTGGGAGAGGACAGTCGCACCATGTCCATTTACGAGTTGGCGAACGGTCTTAACCTGCTTTCGATTACACCGTTGGATACGTTGCTAAGACCGATCGGACGGTATCATTTCCTTGTCGGAGAAAATCCGGCTTATGAATTAACTGGCACCTACGCAATTCTTACCACGGGAATTACCAACTGGGAACTTTGGCCTGGTTACGACGAGATTCTCGATGCTTCAGATGTCGTGCT
>JBKJJX010000092.1:0-6621 GCA_046597825.1 Bacteroidota bacterium
CGACTTTCAAGGTTGCTACTGTTGCGAGCTCTGCTTCAAGAATATCTCCTGAAACAACCGGCCCAACTCCTTCCGGAGTGCCGGTGTAAATCAAATCACCTGCTTCGAGCGTAAATACTGTTGAGATAAATGCAATCATATCTTCAATTCTGAAAATCATGTTCTTTGTGTTTGAATGCTGCCTTATTGCACCATTCACGGTCAGCGTGATGTCGAGATTATGGGGATCGGTAACTTGCTCCTTCTCAACGAATCTGGAAACCGGTGCCGAAGTGTCGAAGCCTTTTGCCGTGCTCCACGGTAAACCTTTTTTCTTTGCGTCGGCTTGAACATCACGAAGTGTCATATCCAGCCCGACAGCGTAACCACCAACCAAATCCATTGCCTGAGAGCGAGCTACATTCTTTCCGTTCTTCCCAATCAAAACAACCATCTCAACTTCATGATGAAGTTCTTTTGAGATTGATGGAATTTTGATTGAGCCACCATCCGGAAGAAGTGCAGTCGATGGTTTTAGAAAAACAACTGGGGCGTCAGGAGTTTCTGCATTCATTTCTTTTGCATGGGCTGCGTAATTGCGTCCTAGGCAAAGAATTTTTCCGACAAAAATTTTTTTGGAGGAGTTCTGAAACTCGATTAGCGCCATTGAGCCATTGTCATCACAGCATACCAATGAATATAGTGAGCTCAATGCCCTTTATCAAGGGTAAACTTTCAATAATACTCAGTAAATTTACGTTTGCATTTCGCATCAATAGTCGATAACATTTGAGGTGAGGTTATTCTTCAGAAAAAGGAATTAAGTGCCAAAAACATACAGTTCAGCGGGAGTTGATATTGCCAAAGGGGAGGCTCTCGTTGACCACATAAAGGCCAGGGTCCGGTCCACTTTCGGTCCCTCCGTGTTAAATGGGATCGGTGGCTTTGGGGCCCTGTACAAGGCGAACTTCAAAAACTACAAGTCTCCGGTGTTAGTCTCGAGTGTAGATGGCGTAGGAACGAAGTTGGTGATTGCGCAAATGATGGACAAGCACGAATCAGTCGGACAGGATTTAGTGAACCATTGCGTGAACGATATCGCGGTGTGCGGAGCGAAACCGCTCTACTTCATGGATTACTTTGCGTCCGGGAAACTGAAGCTTGGAACCGCAAAGAGTGTTATCGAAGGATTTGTACAAGCTTGCAAAGAAAATAACTGTTCACTGATTGGAGGCGAGACTGCCGAGATGCCGGGATTCTACAAAGACAACCAGTATGATCTGGCCGGCACGATCGTCGGAGTTGTGGAGCAGAAGGAAATTATTGACGGCAGTCGTATCCGCAAGGGAGACGTTCTTATCGGAATTCAGTCAACAGGTTTGCACACGAATGGGTTTTCACTTGCTCGTTCAGTGCTTCTTCCAAAATTCAAACTCGATAAGTACTTCGCTGAAGCAGGAATGTCAATCGGTGAAGCGTTGCTTGCTGTTCATAGATCTTATCTGGATGTTATTTCGCAACTGAGGATAAAATTCCTTGTGCATGGATTTTCTCATATTACCGGTGGGGGAATTGTCGGGAACACCAACAGGATCATTCCAAAGCCATTGAAGCTAAGGGTAGATTGGAACGCGTGGGAACGTCCAGCAATCTTCTCTCTTATTCAAAAGACCGGGAAGGTTCCAGAAACCGACATGCGGTGGACGTTTAATCTGGGTATTGGCTTGGTCGTGATTGTGGCGAAGAAAGAGTCTGATGAAGTGATGGAATTCTTGCAGCGGAGGAAGGAAAAAGCTTTTCAAATTGGAATGATAGCTTAGAGTTTTTAGCGAGTTGGATTCTTCGTGTATTGTTCATTCACTTTCTTCACTACGCCCCCATAAAATTCCTTCCACCGTTCTGAGTCCTCATTGTAGTAGCCGACTGTGGCTTTGAGTTGGGCCAGCGTTATCTCGCGGCGATTGAGAATTCGTTGCGCAGTCGTGCTTATGCTGATGTTTGCGGAATCTCTTTCGGTGATGGCTGCCGAATCAAGCAGCTCGACGTAGAGTGATTCAAACTTTTCTCTTTCAAGGATGTCTTTGGGCTGCTTGTCTTTTGTACAGCCACAAACAATAAGGGAGAAGGCAACAATCAAAAGAATATTTCTCATTTCAAATTCCTTTCTCACATACAGTAGTGAATCATTTTATAGCAAACAAGATGGAAACGTTTCCAAGCCCATTCTTGACTTTCAGAGAGACTATCCCTATATTTTTCACCCAATCTTGTTGATTTGTGGAGAGCCGCCTTAAATTTTCACGTTTACTAAGGGTTTATGCCTTCAACCTCTGATTTTCGACCTGGCCTTGTAATCAAGTACAATAATGAACCTTGGACAATAATCGAATTCCAGCATGTCAATCCGGGAAACTGGCGTGCATTTGTTCGCACCAAATTAAAGAACCTGAAAAGTGGAAAAGTAATTGAAAACAGGTTTCGCGCAGGAGAATCAATTGATATTATCCGCATTGAGCGGAAACAATTTCAATACCTTTACCGCGACGCAACCGGATATGTTTTCATGGATCAGGAGAATTATGAGCAGATGGCAGTTCAAAAGGAACAAATTGGCGACGGAGCCGATTTCCTTAAGGACGGCATTGTGGTTGACATTTTGATGAACGGAAGTGACATTACCGGTGTTGAACTCCCAATCACGGTGGAGCTTGCGATTGTCGAAACCGTGCCGGGAGTAAAGGGAGACAGTGCAAATCCGGGAACGAAGCCTGCGAAGGTCGAAACCGGTGCAACTGTCAACGTTCCTTTATTCATCAACGAAGGTGACTCAATAAAGATTGATACGCGCACTGGCGGCTACATTGAGCGGGTGAAGAATTAGTCCTCTGGCGCACTAATTCGGCGCATCCCCAGATCAATACACAGGAGCGAACATGGATATCGAGTACATAACGAAGCTTATTGAACTCATTTCTGACAGCAAAGTTGACGAAATAGAAATAGAGGAAGACGGGAAGAAGATCCGTATTGCAAAAAGCCACGCTGCAGCTGCGGCACCGCAACCCATGATGTATTCTGTGGCTCCTCCGCCGCAGAACTATCAATCTCCTGCACCAGTCACTCAGACAGCTCCAGTTGCTTCAGAAGCAAGCACAGCGCCTCCCTCCAAATTACAAGAAGTTAAATCACCGATAGTTGGCACTTTTTACAGCGCCCCTGCCCCGGATGCTCCACCGTTTGTGGAAGTCGGTTCGATGATTTCGAAGGGAAGTCCCCTTTGCATCGTCGAGGCAATGAAACTGATGAATGAAATTGAATCTGATGTTTCGGGAAAGATTGTCCAAATCATGGTAGAGAATGGCGACCCCATTGAGTACGACCAGGTACTGTTTCTGGTCGAGCCAGCTTAAACCCCGGAGCAGTGTGTGTTCAAAAAAATTCTCATCGCTAATCGTGGGGAAATAGCCCTCCGCATAATCCGCGTTTGCAAACAATTCGGAATCAAGACTGTTGCCGTGTACTCACAGGCGGACAGAGATTCTCTTCACGTAAAGTTCGCCGACGAGGCTGTATGCATCGGCCCTCCACCTGGCAAAGAAAGTTATCTTAAGATTCCGCGCATCATGGCTGCCGCGGAAATAACCGCAGTAGATGCAATTCATCCGGGCTACGGTTTTCTGGCGGAGAACGCAGGCTTCGCTGAGATATGTACAACCTCCGGGATAAAGTTCATTGGTCCGAGTCCCGAGATGATCACCGCTATGGGCGATAAGGCACTCGCCAAGGAGACAATGCGAAAGGCCGGCGTCCCTGTAGTTCCCGGCAGTGACGGAGTCGTGGCAGATGTTGATGAAGCGAAAAGTATAGCAAAGGAAATCGGCCTTCCGGTAATCATTAAAGCTGTTGCCGGTGGCGGGGGCAGGGGAATGCGTATCGTCCGCGAGGCTGATGAACTTGAAAATGCATTTAAAACTGCGCAACACGAAGCCGAGCAAGGATTCAACAATGCCGCTGTGTATATCGAAAAATATATCGAGCAGCCGAGACACATTGAAATTCAGGTGTTCGGCGATCAGCACGGCAATGTGGTTCAGTTCGGCGAACGCGATTGTTCAGTTCAGCGCCGGCACCAAAAGCTGATCGAGGAATCGCCTTCACCGATAGTTGATGAGAAACTCAGGGCTGCAATGGGCGACGCAGCGATCAAGGGTTGCAAATCTGTAAACTATGAGGGTGCCGGGACGATCGAGTTCCTTGTCGACAAGAACAAGAATTTCTATTTCATGGAGATGAATACCCGCATTCAGGTGGAGCATCCGGTGACGGAAGAAGTGACGGGACATGATCTGATCAAACTTCAGCTTCGGATTGCCTCCGGAGAAAAATTGCCGCGCAAAAAAGTTCGCTCCGAAGGCCACGCAATGGAATGCAGAATCAATGCGGAAGATCCGGCGCACGGTTTTCGTCCGAGTCCCGGCAAAGTTACAGACTTTCACATGCCCGGAGGTTTTGGCGTTCGCGTTGACACACATTGCTATGCCGGATATGTCGTCCCGCCGTACTACGATTCGCTTATTGCAAAACTTATTGTCTACGCTCAAACCCGCGAAGGCGCAATTCAAAAAATGGCGGGCGCATTGGATGAGTTCACTGTTCAGGGCATTCACACAACCATTCCGTTTCACCGACAAGTAATGCGGGACGAAAAATTCATCAGCGGCAAGTTCGATACAAGCTTTCTTGAGACGTTTCAATTCAACCCTGAGGAATAACCATCTTCCACCCACTTATTGAGGACTTCACATGACTTTCCCCGAGAACCTGAAATACACAAAAGACCATGAATGGATGAAAATTGAAGGCGATACAGGAACAATCGGCATTACCGAATACGCACAAGGAGAACTCGGGGATGTAGTGTTTGTAGAATTACCTACAGTAGGGAAGGCGTTGAAGCAACATGATTCGTTCGGCACAATTGAAGCTGTAAAAGCGGTGTCAGATTTGTATGCGCCGGTTTCCGGCACTGTCTCCGAAATCAACAAAGAGCTTGAGAAAACTCCTGAGACAGTTAACAAAGATCCATACAACGCCGGCTGGATGGTAAAGGTAAAACTCTCAAACGCTTCCGAGGTTTCCGGTCTGTTGGATGCAGCGGGCTATAAGGCGCTGATTGGAAAGTAAACGATTTTCAGAGTTCAGAAGAAAATAAATCCAGTTGCGATTTCACATCCCGCTTGAAATGCTCGGTCGAAAGCGGAGTCCACGGCCTGTCGAGTTTGTATTTACGGGCATGGAGTCGAAACAACGAAATGATCGAATCTGCAATTTCTCCCTCTCCCTTCATCCGATTGCCCGCAAACGTTCCGCAGGAGTTGACGTGCGCGGTTCCATTTTTCGGATAAGTTCTGCGTCGAGACTTGTTATCGATATTGTAATGTGAACGAGATTAAGTTTCGCCATCTCCTGAAAAATATCCATGTCGCGAAGAATAAGAGCGTTCTTCGAGATAATGCCGACCGGGTTTCTATGCTCGAGAAATACTTCGAGACATTTTCGGGTGAGTTGCAATTTTCGCTCGACCGGTTGATAACAATCTGTGTTGCCGGAAAAGACGACGAGCTGCGGCTCCCAGCTTTTCTTCCGGAATGTTTCTTCGAGTAGTCTCGGTGCATCCGACTTGACCATGATCTTGGTTTCGAAGTCAAGTCCGGCTGAAAACCCAAGATACTCGTGCGAGGGGCGGGCGTAACAGTAAATGCATCCATGTTCGCAACCGCGATAGGGATTTATGCTGTACGCAAAATGCAAATCCGGCGAATCGTTCTTTGCCAGTATCGACTTCGACGTATCGTTGAAGAAAGACGTTTTGACGGTTGGTTCGTCCTCGTACGAGACTTCAATATCAAGCGGTTCGAAATGCGCCTTCTCAAACCGGTTCGGCGTGTTGAACGAAGCTCCTCGTCCTTTCGGTGCTGATCCGTCCCTCATCGTTTCCTCTTCTTTGTTGCACCATAAAAATTTCCTTTCCCCATCGGATATGCGCCCAATAAACGGAACCGTTGGGTCATTTCTTTCAGATGGTCGAACGCCTGTGCTACGCGCATCTCTTTGGGACTTCCTTCAAGGTCGATGTAGAATAAATATTCGAATGGAGATTTGGGGTCAGGGCGGGATTCGATCTTAAGCAAATCTATGTTGCGGAGCGAAAAGACTCCAAGGATCCGAAAAAGTATCCCGGTTTGGTTTGTCGCCGGCGAAAAGACAATGCTGCTTTTTGTCTTCACCGATGATTCCGGACTCCATGGCTTTCTGCTGATGACAAGAAACCGCGTAAAATTTTGTGAATCGCCCTCAACTCGACGCTTCAGGATTTTCAATCCATACAATTTTGCAGCATGTTCGCTCGCAATCGCACCGACTTCCTGATTGTTCTCAGCCAGCAGCGACTCCGCTGCACCCGCAGTATCGAAATATGGTTCGGGCTTGAGTGATTTGTGTTGAGAGAAGAACTTCGCACATTGAGCCAGCGCCTGCGGATGAGAACGAATGTGTTTAAGAGTTTTCAATGATGCCGAGGGATGAGCCATCAGTGCATGTTCTATCTGCAGATGGATTTCTCCGACGATATGGAGAGAATGG
>JBKJJX010000250.1:0-4823 GCA_046597825.1 Bacteroidota bacterium
AAAATAAATCTAAAACTCCAGGCGACGAAAGAATTTTCCTGCGGCGTTACGGCACTTACGTACACCGTCGAGAGATAACCCGCTCCATCCCGATGCAGAAGAATTAGAACTTGCCCGCGAGACAAATCAGTCCAATCGAATCACTACATTTCTCCACCCCTCCATTACTCCACCATTGAACCTCTCCATTGCGCAGGCTTTTGAGAATCGTGCATGATTTCGTATCTTGACTCCATGAAAGAAGTTGCAGTCGGCATCATACTCAAAGACGGACAAGTACTCGCATGCCAGCGCAAGCGCGATGCAAAGTATCCGCTGAAGTGGGAATTCCCCGGGGGAAAACTCGAACCGGGAGAATCCGCAGAACAGGCGCTTGTGAGAGAGCTGCATGAAGAGCTTGGCATCGAAGCCAACATCCATAGAGAATTTTTCCGTCAGGAGTGGATGTACGGCGAAGGAAAAGATGGCAGATTGTTTCGTGTGTTTTATTTTTTGGTGGATAATTTTTCCGGCGACCCGGTGAATCTCGCCTTCGAACAAATTCTCTGGACCACTGCACATCACCTGCAAACATTGGATATTCTGGAAGGAAACCGGGAGGCAGTTGATCGTCTCGTACGATATGCGAAAGAACAACAAGCAGTCTGAAGTCGTCAAAGCAATCCGCAAATGGTACAAACTGCAAGGCAGAACTCTCCCCTGGAGAAGCATCAGCAACCCCTACCCGATTTTGATCTCTGAAATCATGCTGCAGCAAACGCAGGTAAGCCGCGTGCTCGTGAAGTTTCCCGAATTCCTCCGCCGCTTTCCGACACTACACGCGCTGGCAAAGGCAACACAGCGCGACGTGGTATTAGCATGGAGCGGAATGGGGTACAACAACAGAGCTGTGCGGCTTCACAAGTTCGCACGGAAAGTCGTAACAGAGCACAGAGGCAGAATTCCGGCAGACTTTGATTCACTCATCGCCCTGCCGGGAATCGGGAAGTATACCGCCAATGCGTTGCTGTCCTCCGCGTTTGATAAACATCTCCCCATTGTCGACGTAAATGTTCAGCGGGCGTTATCAAGAATATTCTGGCGGATGAAATCAACAACAGAAATGCGCAGCAGCAAGGAAATCTGGGAAGTGGCAGAAAATATTCTACCGAAAGCCAGCTCCTACAACTGGAATCAGGCACTCATGGATCTCGGGGCGTTGATTTGCACAGCAAACAATCCGAAATGTGTTGACTGTCCCGTTTTGAAATTGTGTGCATCGAAAAAACGAATGAAGCACGAACGCCGCCGTCACAGCAAGAACGAACCGTCGCTCGCGGGAATACCCAACAGAATTTACCGCGGGAAAATTGTTGAGCATCTCAGAAAAAAGAAAAGCATGAGTTTGAGTCAGCTGGGAAACACAATCTACCCTGACTTCAATTCCCGGCATGAGGCGTGGCTGAAGACATTAGTGGCTGAACTTGATGCTGATGGACTGGTTACCGTAACGCACAATGGCTCGTTCAAATCAAGCCGGATTTCTCTCGCGTGAAAACGTATTCACTGATAGACGAACTTCGCGCACAATACCGTGAACGACAGGAAGCAATCGGAAAAAGGCTGCAGGATTTCTCTGCAATAAAACCGGATAAGTATTTTTATGAGCTCGTGTATTGCCTTCTCACGCCGCAATCAAGTGCTGTTAATGCGGGCCGGGCAGTGGAAGCGTTGCGGGCGGCAGATTTCTCAGAACGGGAAGTCCCTTGCGCAGAAATTCTTTTTCGCAAGCAACATTACATTCGCTTTCATAACACAAAGGCAAGGCATCTCACTGAAGTCAAGAAACGATACGCCGAAATCCATGCGCAACTCTGTAACGGATCAACCTCTCCGGATTTGCGCGCCTGGCTTGTCATGAATGTAAAAGGACTGGGCTGGAAAGAAGCATCGCACTTTTTGCGCAACATCGGTCACCGTGATCTTGCAATTCTCGACCGTCACATTCTGAAGAACTTAAAAAAACACAACGTTATCCGGATTGTACCGAAAACTCTCACCCCAAAACGTTATCTTGTTATCGAAAAGAAATTTCTCCGGTTTGCTCAGGCGATCGGGATAACAATGGATGAATTGGATTTGTTGTTTTGGAGTAATGAAACCGGGGAAATTCTCAAGTAGTTTGAACAAATAAAGGTGCAGAATGCTCAGGACAATACAAGCTGTGGTAGAAAAAGATGGCTCTGTTCGCCTGTTGGAGAAAGTTCAACTCGAACACGCGTCGCGAGCTCTAGTTACAATTCTAGATCGGGAGGATATACTACATTCACTCGAATCATCAATGGTGAGCGAACAATCGCTGGCGGTTGATTGGAATCGCCCGGAGGAGGATGAGGCATGGAAACCATTTCAACGGGAAAAGTAGTATTTGTAAAATTTCCATTCTCTGATTTGTCTGGAACAAAAATTCGTCCTGCAGTAGTGCTCACAAATGTCGGACGAAACGATTGGCTCCTTTGTTAGATAACCAGCAAACCGTATGCGGACGCCACTGCAATTGAAATTCATCAAGGGAATTTCACGTCGGGATCGTTGATCGTATCTAGCTATATTCGGCCAACCAAACTATTTACAGTGCATGTCGTCCTGATCGAGAAAGTGGTCGCCGCCCTTACAAAAGAAACTCATTCATCAATAGTCGCATCTATTATCGAAACCCTGCACTCAGAAATTCTTTGATCATTCTATGAAATACACAGTAATCGGCGCCGGTATGATGGGCAGCGCCGCAGCATACGATCTCGCAACGCGCAATCCTAACGATGAAGTCGTCATTGCGGATATCAACATTCAGCAGGCGAAGAACACCGCCGCCTCCATCGGTCCGAACGTAAGCGCAGTACGGGTTGACGTGAATAACCAGCGTGATCTTGTCAAGACAATTGAAGGCAGCAACGCTGTCATCAGCGCGGTAACGTATTCCGTTAATTATCAGATGACGCGTGCTGCTATCGAAGCAGGCGTTCCCATGTGTGACCTCGGGGGGAACAACGAGATCGTCGAACGGCAGCTTACACTTGATACTGCGGCAAAAGAAAAAGGTATAACCATTGTCCCCAATTGCGGACTTGCACCGGGACTCATCAACATTCTTGCGATGCATGGCACTCATGAATTCGCGGAGCTTCGCTCCATTCATTTGCGTGTGGGCGGCTTGCCGCAAAATCCCCGTCCGCCGCTCTACTATCAAATTGTCTTCTCTGTTGAGGGTCTTATTAATGAGTATGTAGAGAAGGCGACCGTTATTCATGATGGCATGGTGAAGCAAATCGAGCCGATGTCCGGGCTGGAAGATATCGGGTTTCCGCCGCGGTTCGGTTCGCTCGAAGCATTCAACACGTCCGGGGGACTCTCAACGCTTACTGAATTACTGAACGGCAAGGTAAAGGAACTCGATTACAAAACCATCCGCTACAAGGGACATTGCGAGAAATTCAAAACCCTGCTCGAACTTGGCTTTGCGACCTCCGAGCCGATGATGGTCGGTGGCAGCGTAAAAACCAACCGCGAATTTTTTGCGGATCTATTGCGCAAGAAACTCGACTACGGGGATAAAGATGTGGTTCTTGCTCGTGCAACCATCTCCGGCCGCACCGCAACGAGCGAGAAAACTCTTGTGTATGAGTTTGTTGATTATTATGATGATGCAACAAAGATGACGGCGATGATGCGGGCAACGGCATTCCCAACATCCATTGTTGCACAAATGCTGGCGCATGGCGTAATCCGGGAGCGTGGTGTGATGGTGCCGGAGCTTTGTGTGCCGGGTGAAACCATGATCGAAGAGCTCGGCAAACGAAATCTAAAAATCACAAAAAAAATTACCGAGGTATGGAATTGAGCCTGCATCCGCTTTCTGTTCAGATCACCACAAAAGATTCCGCACAACAAAGGGAGATTCAGCAGAGTTATATTTTACAGACAAAACATCCGCGGTGGGAGTTGTTCAGGATTTTTCTCCGCGCACTCTTCAGTTTGAAATTCAAATAACAGCAGACTATGGCAGATTCATTCAGCTTCGATATTGTTTCTGAAATCAACATGCAGGAACTCGATAACGCCCTCAACCAGGCGCGCAAAGAAATTCTCCAGCGCTATGATTTCAAGGATTCGAAGAGCTCAATCGAACTTAATCAAAAGGATAAATTCTTAACTGTCATTTCCGACGATGACTTTAAGCTGAAGAGTGTTATCGACATCCTGCAGAATAAACTGATCAAACGCGGCGTCCCCATTAAGGCGCTGGACTACGGCGCTGTCGAGCCGGCCGCAAACACAACGGTCCGCCAGATTATCAAACTTCGGGTGGGGATCGAAAAAGAAGATGCAAAGCATGTCGTGAAGCTGATCAAGGATTCAAAACTCAAAGTGCAAGCCCAGATTATGGACGATCAGGTCCGCGTCACGTCCAAGAGTAAGGACGATTTGCAAACAGTTATGAAACTTGTGCAAGGCGCCGAGCTGAAATTCGCGACTCAATTCACAAACTATCGATAGATGATTTTTCCGACACGGGTGGGAGGAATGGCGGCGGGTGGACCCAGGACTGCAATTGCGATTGCTGCACTCTGTATTCTTCTTCTCCAGACTACTTTCTCCTTTTCCCAGGGTAAGCCTCTCACAATTATAACCGAAAACCGGCAATCTGCAGCAACGCCGATTTCGAGCCTCACATCGGGCAATCACGTCTATGCCTCGATCAAGGATCTCGCCTCAGCCCTTTCGATGACGGTGGAAGAAAATCCTCGAACGCATTCTCTGGAAATCAAAAACAGCGCACGCCG
>JBKJJX010000122.1:0-3068 GCA_046597825.1 Bacteroidota bacterium
GTGTGATTGTCGCTTTGCGGCTGGATACTTCGTAGAGGATTCGTGAGAAATGCATGGATGAAAATAGGGAAAGCGTTGCGGAAAAACAAATTCAATATTTGCGATTATGTCAGGATCCTTGAGAGGGGAATTGAGAAGTAGAATGTCGCTCCATTATCAATCTGTCCCTCCGCCCATGTCTTGCCTCCGTGCCGCTGAATGATGCGCCGAACGTTCGCCAGGCCAATCCCGGTTCCCTCGAACTCATCAGATGTGTGAAGACGTTGAAAGACACCAAAAAGGCGATCCACGTAAAGCATATTAAATCCAACGCCATTGTCCCGGATGAAGAAGACTGCCTCATGGCTCATGTCTTGCATTCCGATTTCAACCGATGCATTTATTCGGGTACGGGTGTACTTGACGGCGTTCGAGATCAGGTTTACAAGGGCAAGACGCAGCATTGACCGGTCGCCTTTGAGATACGGAAGTGGCGACACCTTCCATTCGATGATTCGCCCGGCAATATCAGGCCGCATATCTTCAATAACTTCCCATACAAGCTCCTCCAAGTTGATGGAAGTGCTGCGCATTTCGGTTCTTCCCATCCGTGAAAATACCAGCAGTTCATCGATCAGCACACCAAGCTTTTGGGCGGACTCGGAAATAGTTCGTATATAGCGACCACTCTTCTCGCTCAACCCGGCACCAAGATTCTTTTCCAATAACTGGGCATAGCCGTCTATATGGCGTAGTGGAGCGCGCAAATCATGAGAAACAGAATATGAAAACGCCTCGAGTTCTTTATTGGTGACCTCGAGTTGCGCAGTACGCTGGCTGACGCGCAATTCCAGTTCTTCATTCAGTTTTCGTACTTCTTCCCGGGCCCTCGTTTCTTCATCAACGTCGCTCATGGTTCCGACCCATTCCTTAACTGTTGCTCCGGCGCCGAGCAGTGGAACGGCACGCGCAGTAATAAACCTGTACTCATCCGCCGCGGCATTCCATAACCGTCCTTCAGATTGGAAAGGTGTGTTCTCTCGGACCGATTCCTCCCACACTTCCTTCACGCGCTGCTTGTCATCCGGATGAAATTTATCGAGCCATCCGAATTTACAGTGCTCACCCCAAGTTTGGCCTGTAAAGCGTTCCCACGACGATTGTGGTACAGCGAATTCACCCTTTTCATTTGCAGTCCAGACAATCGAGGTCATTACCGATATCAGCGAGCGGTAGCGTTCCTCGGAGGTCTTGAGTTCACGCTCGGCGCTAAGCCGGGCAGTAATTTCTATATTCACCACCAGCGCAGCAAGCCGTGCGTGATAGATTGTTTTATGGGAAAACACTTCGACATCTATTATCTCGCCCGATTTCAACCGGTGTTTCCACGGGCCTGAATTTTCAAGAAGGCCGCTTGAAACAGTTGACTCCTGCATTTGCATCGTGACTTCATCGGGCGGACGAATATCGGTAATACGCATCTCAAGAAATTCACTTCTCGAGAATCCGTATTTTTCAATTGCCGAATCGTTTACCTCCAGAAACTTCAGGTCTTGCAAGTCATATACCCACATCGGCAACGAATGACACTCAAAAAGATTTCGGAATCGTTCTTCGCTCTCCTTCAACACTTCTTCTGTCCGCTTTCGTTCGGCGATCTCTTCGCTCATTGCCATGTTCGCCCGCCGAAGGTTTGCATCACGTTTTTGAATCTGTACAAGCATCTCGTTCATCGCGTCGACCAGAAAGCCGGTTTCATCTGCAGTTGTTTTGGATGCCCGGATGGCATAATTCTGCTGCTCTGTAATCTCATGTGCGGTCTTCGCCAGATCGAGAATCGGGCGAGAGATATTCCGTTCAAGTGTTGTGGCGACTGCAAAAGCCACTAGTAACGAACCAATCAGTACGAGAATCGCAATTTGCGTGTATGAGCGGAGTCGCTCGTTCCGTTCGACAAGATCCATCATGATATAAATGGTTCCTATCGTGACTTGGTTCAGGCGGATAGGTTTATAAAGAATGAGGGCATCCTCTTGATACGACCACTCGTCCGAAGCGGGTTGTGTAGGAAAAGTAACCGAGTCATTGTCCCGGCTATACGTAGCAAAAATATTATTCTTCTGATCGTAAATTGCCGCGGCAATTATATTCGGTTGTGAGGATAGGGAATTTAAGACCTTTGATGCATTGGAGGAGTCACGGAACGCAAGAGGGGCCGCACTATTCTCTCCGACAATTTCGGCTTTTGTTGAAAGATCGTGGACGAGGAGATCTCTGTACGTAATCAGCTCGTACGCAAAGAAACCGGCAAAGACAAGCACAACAGAAAGGAAACTGGTGGACATGATGCCCAGTTTCAATTTAGTTTGAATGGAGGAGTTTTTCAGGAATGACATACGCATTCTAGTGAGGGGTAAATCCTTGCAAGGCGCAAGAGCTTGGAACTAGGTTTCAGGCCAATCGTCATGTTCGTCACCATGTCGGACCGGCAAATTCCGAAAGTGTGCGATAATGTATTCTTCAGATCAGGTAAAGTCAAGGTTGGTCCGTTGCGCGTGCTGCTGTAATACTAATGTTGCGGCGCTGCATCACCCCATAATTCCTTCAACCGCTTGTCTCTGCCACATCCTGTGCGATATGACTCGTACCGTTCGGGATTTTTCTTGTAGAAATCCTGATGATACTCTTCCGCCGGATAAAAAGTTGAAGCTGCAGTGATCTCAGTTTCTATTCTCCCCTTGAACTGAGGCATCTCCTCCAATTTGCGTCTCGATTCTTCCGCCAAACGTTTTTGTTTTTCGTTGCGATAGAATACGCCTGAACGATATTGCGTTCCCACATCGCAGAACTGCCTGCCCTTTGCGGTCGGATCAACGTTGCGCCAGAATGCGTCCAGCAACTTTGAGTAGCTGATTTCCCCGGGATCGTAGATTATGAGGATGGATTCTGCGTGCCCGGTTTTACCTGCGGACACTTCATCATAAGTAGGATTCTTTTTGAACCCTCCTGTATACCCCGAGACTACAGATTTAATACCATGAATGCCTTCGAATGACGCTTCCATGCACCAGAAGCATCCCCCTGCAAAT
>JBKJJX010000008.1:0-5794 GCA_046597825.1 Bacteroidota bacterium
TCGATGCCCACATAAACGATCCTTTGGGTGGAATGAAACTAACGGAGGAATCATTTGGAAAGATGACCCGACTTGTGAGAGACGTTGCACCAATTGTTTCGGTCCTTGAAGGCGGATATGACCTTGACGGACTTGCCCGCAGTGTCCACTCACATCTTGCAGCACTGCGGGGTTGATGGTAATGTTTCAGTTCCAAATCAAGCTTAGTCCTCCCAACCCATGTCATGCTGAATTGCGCTTTTTCAGCATCCTTTCAAGTTTGTTCTTGGTTCGGATTCCGAATAAGAACATTTCGAAATGACGTGTGCTTCCAAACGGAGGCACTGCCGGGATGAGGGCCTCCTTGATTTTGTCAAAGACTTTTGGTTATCTAACTCCGGCCTCACACAAACTCACTCAATACCCCACATGGACACAATCAGACGTATCAGCGGAATGATGCGGCTGTCCATCGTAAATAAGAAAATCGTTTTCGCAGTCGTTACACGTAAAGGCTAACTATGGCACGACGAGAGTCTCCTCTTTATTACGCGGATTATCTGCAACTCAATAAGCTACTCGAGAGTCAGTCGCCGGAGACTTCGAAGCAAGGGCTTTCGGCGCATGATGAGATGTTGTTCATCATTGTTCATCAGGTGTATGAGTTGTGGTTCAAACAAATTCTGCATGAGCTGAATTCAGTAATCGATATTTTCAAACAGGAATATGTTGATGAGAGAAATGTCGGGATTGCAGTCCATCGCCTCAGCAGGATTACTGAAATCCAGAAACTGCTGATTGACCAACTGCATGTTCTTGAAACGATGACACCGCTCGACTTTCTTGAGTTTCGTGATGTCCTGTACCCCGCCTCTGGTTTTCAAAGCTACCAGTTCCGCATCATCGAAAACAAACTCGGCATGGTTCCCGATCAACGGCTCCTTTATAACAAGGAAGCATATTCCGCGTCGCTGTCGTGTCCCCACCAGGAAATTGTTGCGGAATCGGAAAACGAATTATCGATTTTCAAGCTTGTTGAACGCTGGCTGGGACGGACACCTTTTCTTGATTTCCGCGGCTTCAATTTCTGGATGCATTACAGGAAAGCTGTGGAGGATATGCTGGAGTCGGACCGCAAGACGATTCTCGCCGGTACAATTTCCAGCGAGGAAGAGAAGAAACAGCAGCTTGCAGAGCTAAAAGCGAACGAAGAAAATTTCGAAGCGTTGCTGGATGAAGCGAAGCACAATCAGCTGATTGCTGCCCGCAAGCGCCGGCTTTCCCATAAAGCAACGCAAGCAGCATTGTTGATCGAACTCTATCGCGATGAACCGATACTGCACATTCCGTTCAGACTTCTTACTGTACTCAAAGACATCGATGAAAACTTCACCATGTGGCGCTACCGGCATGCGCTCATGGCGCACAGAATGATCGGCAACAAAATCGGAACCGGCGGCTCGACGGGCTATAATTATCTGAAAGCAACAGTCGACAAGTATAAAATATTCGCTGACCTGTTCAACCTCTCGACGTTCTTGATTCCCCGTTCGAAATTGCCCGAACTGCCGGAAGAGGTAAGAAAAAATTTAGGATTCTACTACTCATCGTGATGCCGACTCCATGGTAAAAGCAGAAGTTCAATACGCAAAAGAAGAAACAATGCTAATACTTCATTAATCCAATGAACTTAGACCTCATCGGAAAACGCGCAATCGTCTGCGGCAGCACGCAGGGACTTGGCAGAGCAAGTGCAGTTGAACTTGCAAAGCTTGGTGCTTCAGTCGTCCTTGTCGCAAGGAATGAACTGTCATTGCAAACCACCATGTCGCAACTGGATTCAAGCCGGGGACAGAGTCACCAATACATCGTTGCCGACTTCTCGGACGTGAACCAAGTGCGAGATCGCGTGAATGATTTTCTGAAGAAGAATCCACCGGTTCATATTCTCGTCAATAATACAGGTGGCCCGCCGGGCGGATTGTTGATTGATGCCGAACCGGAGGAATTCACAAAAGCGTTTTCAAGTCATTTGCTGTGCAACCATGTTCTGGTGAAGGCTGTCGTTGCGGGAATGAAAGCTGAACGCTACGGACGAATCATCAATATCATTTCAACGTCAGTGAAGCAGCCAATCGCCGGACTCGGCGTGTCGAACACAACGCGCGGCGCGGTTGCTGCATGGGCAAAGACACTTGCCGGAGAACTCGGCCCCTTCGGCATTACCGTCAATAATGTTTTGCCGGGCATGACGAAAACCGGTCGACTCGATTCTCTCATCAAATCCAAATCAGAAAAGAGCGAAAAGTCCGCCGATGAGATTACGAACGAAATGGTTGGAGAAATCCCTGCCGGACGGTTCGCTTTACCGGAGGAATTCGGTGCAGCCGTAGCCTTCCTCGCAACCCCTGCGGCGGGTTACATCAACGGAATCAATTTGCCGGTCGATGGCGGCAGAACATTGAGTCTGTAATGGAGCAGATAAAGAATTATATAGATGGAAAACGGATTCCCGCAGTGTCGGGGGAGTTCATCCAGAATTACAATCCTGCAACCGGCGAGGCATACTCGCTGATTCCCGATTCAGACGAGCGGGACGTGCAGGTTGCAGTTGAAGCAGCGAACAAAGCATTTCCTCTCTGGTCGAACACTCCGGCGGAAGAACGTTCACGCATTCTTCTTAAAATTGCAGCGTTGGTCGACCGGGATATCAATCGGCTCGCGCTCGCAGAGTCAATCGATCAGGGCAAGCCCGTCAGTCTCGCGAAAGAAATCGACATTCCCCGTGCAGCGCGCAACGTCCGGTTCTTTGCCACCGCCATTCCGCATTTCGCAAGTGAAGCGCACCCGATGGAGAATACCGCAATCAACTACACGCTCCGCAGTCCGATCGGTGTTGTCGGTGCAATCTCCCCGTGGAATTTACCGTTGTATCTTTTTACCTGGAAGATCGCTCCCGCGCTTGCAGCCGGCAACTGCGTAGTTGCCAAACCATCCGAGCTTGCACCAATGACCGTGTATATTTTCTCGATCTTGTGCGGCGAAGCGGGCCTTCCACCCGGAGTATTGAATGTCGTTCACGGACTTGGTACGAAAGCCGGCACAGCGATTTCTGCACATCCCGGCATTCCGGTTATCACCTTTACCGGCGGAACCAAAACCGGAGGCGAAATTGCAAAAACGGCGGCACCGATGTTCAAAAAACTTTCGCTCGAAATGGGAGGGAAGAACCCGACAATTATTTTTGCCGATTGCGAATTTGAGAAGATGATGGAAACGACCATCCGTTCGTCATTTCAAAATCAGGGGGAGATTTGCTTGTGCGGCTCGCGTATCTTTGTGGAGCGTGCACTGTACAAGAAGTTCAAAGATGAATTCGTTCGTCGGACGAAAGCTCTTCGTATCGGCGATCCGCTTGAAGAAGGAACGCAGATTGGAGCTATCAACTCCCGGCCGCATCTTGAAAAAATTCTCTCCTATATTGCGCTTGCACAATCGGAGGGCGGAAAGATTTTATGCGGGGGCAACAGCGTTCATCCGGAAGGACGATGTAAAGACGGCTGGTTCGTTGAACCTACAGTCGTTGAGGGTTTGCCGGTTAACTGCAGGACGAACCAGGAGGAAATCTTCGGCCCTGTCGTGACGATTACTCCATTCGATACAGAAGATGAGGCGTTGGCGTGGGCGGATAGCACGCAATACGGGCTCGCAGCAATTATCTGGACGCAGAATCTCTCCCGGGCGCATCGGCTTGCTGCACGCATTCATTCGGGAATTGTCTGGGTCAATTGCTGGATGCTGCGTGATTTGCGAACGCCGTTTGGTGGTATGAAAAATTCCGGTCTCGGTCGCGAAGGCGGATTCGAAGCGCTGAGATTTTTTACTGAGCCGAAGAATATTTGTGTTAGTTTGTGAAGTTTATTGTGCCCATTGAGTGAACTGAGTTTATGAAATCCAAAGACATTATTCGTTCATCAAATGCGCCGGAGCCGGTCGGGCTGTATCCACATGCGCGACGGGTTGGCGATTTGCTTTTTCTGTCGGGCGTCGGGCCGCGTGAACGGGGCACAGCTAAAATTCCCGGCGTCGAATTGGATTCGAGCGGAGACATCGTTTCGTACGATATCGGGAAGCAATGCCATTCTGTTTTCAAGAACGTCAAAGCAATTCTCGAAGATGCCGGATCGAGTTGGGACAAGATTGTCGATGTGACCGTTTTTCTCACAAACATGAAAAAGGACTTTCCAATCTACAACAATATCTACGCTGAGTATTTTAAGGACAATCAGCCGTGCAGGACGACTGTTGAAGTGAGCGCACTGCCGACACCGATTGCGATAGAGATGAAAGTTATTGCCGTGATTTAGTCTTTTAAGTCTATTGAGTTCATCGAGTCTATGGAGTTGAAGAACAACTTATGTCGACATTTGAGAAATTTGAAGATATTGAAGCATGGAAGAAAGCGAGGACACTCACCCAACGAATATATATCGTTACCGCTCAGCAGAAGTTCGCCAAAGATTTTTCGCTAAAGGATCAAATCCGACGTGCTGCAATTTCGGTCATGTTAAACATCGCAGAAGGATTCGGCAGAAAGAGCGGCAAGGAATTCAGCCAATACCTTTTTATTGCTCATGGTTCGGTGACCGAAGTTCAGTCTGCACTCTATGTGGCATTGGATCAACAATACCTCGGACAAGATTCTTTCAACGAGTTGTACAACGAATGTTTGGAAATCTCAAAAATGCTGAGCGGTCTTATTAAGTATCTCCGCTTGAAATAAACCAAACGACCCCATAGACTCTATGGACTCGCAGACTCAAGACTCACTACACGGAGGCCTTTATGTCCTTAACTTCTCCCATAAATTTCAAGAAGTGGATCGACGAACACCGGCATCTGCTCAAGCCCCCGGTGGGAAATAAAATGGTGTACGAGGATGCGGACTTTATTATCATGGTCGTCGGCGGACCGAATGCGCGGAAGGACTACCATTATGACGAAGGCGAGGAGTTTTTCTATCAACTTGAAGGCGACATAACGGTGAAAGTGATCGAAGACGGGAAGCCGAAGGATATTCACATCAGGGAAGGCGAAATATTTCTTCTGCCGCCGAAAATCCCGCACTCACCCCAGCGTCCGGCCAGCACAATCGGTTTGGTGATCGAGCGAAAACGCGTAGAAGGCGAGACCGACGGGTTTCTCTGGTATTGCGAAAACTGCGGTATCAAGTTGTACGAAGAGTATGTTCAGCTCACGAACATCGTTACGCAGTTGCCGCCAATCTTTGACCGCTTCTATGGGAACGCGGAGAATTCTACGTGCAAAAAATGCGGTACGAAAATGGAGCGGCCGCAAAAACCAGCATAAACGTATTTTCTTCTCAGGAGAAAACAAATGGCAGAGACTGAAAAGAATTCCGGCAGCGATCCTCTGGACTCCGATCCGGCAGCGTCCTTCGGCATGGAACAGGATGCATCGACACACCTAAAGGAAAGCGTAACAGAGGAGGTGAACAAATTCAAAAGCCTCGATTACGCCTATCTTGTTCCCTACAAAAAAATATTCAATGCGGAGCTTCTCAACAAAAGAGCCGTCCGCTGGATTTTGATTTTCGGGTTGGGACCGATTGTGATATTTCAAATCCATCGCATGTTGAACCTACGATTTGATGAAGCGGTCTGGCTCATTCAGGGATACTTCTGCATGTTCTGGGCAACATATTTCTACAGCATCATCCATCCCGAACGGACGATGTGGAAGCGGGCGTTGGGTTACGCGTTCTTTACAGCGTTCATCGGAATTCCGTTGTTGT
>JBKJJX010000048.1:0-9603 GCA_046597825.1 Bacteroidota bacterium
CGAGCTCACGCTGAAAGCGCGCGATCGTCGCCGAGTCGAGATACTTTTCCCAGTTGAATGACGGCGAGCAGTTGTACGCAAGGAGTTTGCCCGGAAAGTGTTCGTGGACCGCATCGGCAAATTCTTGTGCCTCGTGCAGATCGGGAGTTGAAGTTTCGCACCAGATCAAATCAGCATATGGGGCATACGCAAGTGCACGTGCAATTGCCTGCTTGATGCCGCTCTTCACTCTGAAGAAACCTTCCGAAGTTCTTTCGCCGGTAATAAATTCGTGGTCGCGTGGATCGATGTCGCTTGTCAGCAAACTGGCGCTGTCCGCATCGGTTCGTGCGATGATGACTGTCGGAACATTCATTACGTCTGCGGCAAGGCGTGCGGCAATGAGTGTGCGAATGAACTGGCTTGTCGGGACAAGAACTTTGCCGCCGAGATGCCCGCATTTTTTTTCCGATGCAAGCTGATCTTCGAAGTGAACCCCCGCCGCTCCCGCCTCGATCATGGCCTTCATCAGCTCAAATGCATTCAGCGGTCCGCCGAATCCTGCTTCAGCATCTGCAACGATAGGTGCAAGCCAATGAATGCCGTTGAGGCCTTCCGAGGAGTGAATCTGATCTGCCCGCAGAAGTGTATGATTGATTTTCCGGACAACCTCCGGGACACTATTTACGGGATACAAACTTTGATCGGGATACATCTGGCCTGCAAGATTTGCATCGGCGGCGACTTGCCATCCGCTCAGATAAATCGCTTTCAGTCCTGCACGGACTTGCTGCATTGCCTGATTACCGGTCAATGCGCCAAGTGCACGGACATACGATTCCGTATGCAGTAAATTCCATAATCTCTTCGCACCAATTTCTGCCAGAGTATACTTGATATCGATTGTGCCGCGAAGTTTTTGAACATCTTCAGGGGAGTAGGGACGAAGAACTCCATCCCAGCGGTGTCTCATTAATCCAAGCGTTTGCACATCGTCGTAGGTGTTCATAGCGTTGGTCCCCCAAAGATTTTTGATATGAAAGAACGGAGTGTAGGTTGAATATAGCTCAGGCTGAAATGGATTCGATGCGTGGTATCACGTAGCGCACTCTTACATTCAATGTCGGTTGGAAAGGCAAATCAAAAAAAGGTAGATTGTGAGCAGACATGCTTCAACTGTTGTGAACCTGGAGGAAGAAATGGGATCGCTCAAAGGAAAAACACATCTTACGTGGTTGGGACATTCAGCATTCAAGATTGAAACACCCGGCAACAAGATTATTCTGATTGATCCGTGGCTGGACAATCCAAAGGCACCGTCAAATGCAAAAGATATTTCGCATGTGGATATGATTCTCGTTTCCCACGGCCATAATGACCATATAGGCAACACAATCGAGATTGCGAAACGGACAAACGCAAAAGTTCTCGCGATATACGAATTGTCTCTCTACTTTGAATCTCTGGGCGTGTCCAATGTGATCGGTTTTGGCAAGGGCGGGACCGTTGAGGTGGACGGAATCCGTGTCTCCATGGTCGATGCGCGCCACAGCGGAGGGATTGAAACTGCCTCAGGCCCGATTATCCCGGGTGATGCTGCAGGATTTGTTTTGAAGATGGAGAATGGATTCGTTCTGTATCATGCCGGTGATACGTCTTTGTTTGGAGATATGAAGTTCATTGAAAAACTACATAAGCCTCGTCTTGTGCTGCTGCCCATCGGAGGATTGTACACAATGGATCCGCGTGAAGCTGCGGTTGCGTGTGAACTCCTGAAACCGAAATTCATCGTGGGAATGCATTACGGAACTTTTCCGGCGCTTGCCGGAACGCCTCAACAATTGAAACGACATCTTCACACAAAAATGAAGGAACGTGTAATAGAATTCCAGCCGGGTGAGACGAAGTCTTTCTCGCGTTAATAACTCATACGCGTTTCTGCCATAATCATTATCTCCGATTTCCTGTTATGAACCCTTGGGCCGGCCTTCGCGGTTTGCCGAGAGAAATGTGGATACTTGCCGCCGCTGTTCTGCTGAACAGGTCGGGCGTTATGGCATTGCCGTTTCTGGTTTTGTATCTCACCAAAACATTGGGGTTCGCCGCCAATGAAGCGGGCTTCGTGCTCACGTGTTACGGCATCAGTGCACTCGTAACAGCTCCATTCTCAGGCAGATTGAGCGACTATCTTGGTCCCCAACGCCTGATGAAAGCCTCGCTCGCCTTTACCGGTATCGTTCTCTTCGTGTTTCCTTTTGCACAAACGTACATCATTATTATTGCCGCAACATGTATCTGGTCGGCGATCAGCGAGTCGTTCCGCCCGGCAAGTCTCGCAATCATCACCGATATGACGAAACCTGAACAAAGGAAAGCTGCCTTCGCTCTTAACAGGCTCGCGATAAATCTGGGGATGAGTATCGGTCCCGCTGTCGGCGGATTTGTTTTTCTGGTTTCCTACAGATGGTTGTTCTGGATAAACGGATCGTCATCCTTGCTTGCGTTCGCTCTGCTATTCTTTACGAGATGGAAAACTTCAAAACATCATCGCGAATCCCACATCTCTCCCGATCCCTTTGCGCCAAAAACGAAAACACTATTCTTGGACCGGCGGCTGATGTATTTCATGGCATGTCTCGTACCCGTGCTTATTATTTTCTTTCAACATGAAGCCGCGGTGCCGTTATTTCTGGACAGGGATTTGCATTTACCCTCATCTGCCTACGGTTTTCTTTTCACAATCAATACAGGTCTCATTATACTGTTCGAGATTCCTCTCAACCTTGCGACTGCAAATCGTCCCCACCGACAGATGCTCGCGATTGGTGCACTGCTTGTCGGTACAGGTTTCGGTGCAATGGTGTTTGCTACGGACTTTGTCACTGTGGCGCTGACAGTTGTTGTGTGGACGTTCGGGGAGATGATTTTTCTGCCCGGTGCCGCGACGTATATGTCGGAGATTGCGCCCGCGAAACGGCGCGGGGAATATATGGGATTGTTTCAGATGGCGTTCGGTATAGGCTTCGCTTTCAGCGCGTGGCTCGGTACAACGGCAATTGAATTGTTTGGGGCTACAACACTGTGGATCGCAACCTTCGTTGCGGGATGCGGTTCCGCGCTGCTGCTATCAAGGATTAAGGAAGTAAACGAAAGAGCCTCCTCCTGACAACGGAGAAGGCTCTTGTGGTGGGTGGTGATGAGAATTCAAGTGCTTGTTTTAAGAAAGAACGGCAGCGCGCGGCGCATACGTTCACGTTGTTCCCTGTAAAGAGCTTCCTTCTTAGCACAATCCGTGCAACGATACGAGCCTACCTTTCCGCGAAACGCATTTCCGCAATCACGACAGATATTCGCCACTACTTTTTTCAAGTGTCTGTCCTTTCTACTGTGAATGATATTGTATGTTGACCAAGATCGCGCACTCCAACGGAGCAGCGCAAGTACTACATGGATGTAGTTTTATTTTTTGCCAGGGATTGGCAAATCTTCAGGTATGAACAAACCCGGAGCGGGAACCGAAGAGGCTCCCGCCACCGGTTCAAACTTAAGAAACGTCAGCTGATTTTTCTTCTTCCTCTTCGGGAGCGTCCGCCTGGTCGGCTGTTACAATGCTGAATTTCAGTTCATCGGCTTTCTTATTTACCCGGGCGCGTATTGCGGTTCCTTCCGGATATTTGCCCTTCAGAAGTTCCTCTGCCATCGGGTCTTCCAGGTATTTTTGCAACGCACGGCGTAAAGGACGAGCACCAAATGCCGGGTCGTATCCCTTCTCCGCAAGAAATTCTTTGGCAGACTTTGCAAGCTCAATCGTAATTCCCATCGACGATATGCGCTTCAACAGATTGCGCATTTGTATATCGACGATCTGCATGATGTGTTCTCGTTCAAGCGGATGGAAAATAATCGTGTCATCGATACGATTCAGGAATTCCGGATTGAAGACGCGCTTCAACGCCTCTTCTATCGTGGATTTCATTGAATCCATAGTGTGCTTTGCAGAGCCCGCACCGAAACCGAAACCCCCGTTTTTCTTCAGGTCGCGTGTTCCGATGTTCGAAGTCATGATAAGAATTGTGTTTTTGAAATCCACACGTCTGCCCAGACTGTCGGTCAGAATGCCGTCATCAAGAACCTGCAGCAAAATGTTAAACACATCGGGATGGGCTTTTTCAATCTCATCCAGCAACACCACAGAGTACGGTTTGCGACGAACCTTCTCGGTGAGTTGTCCGCCTTCCTCGTAGCCCACATATCCCGGAGGTGCGCCGACAAGTCGTGACACGCTGAACTTCTCCATGTACTCGCTCATGTCGACGCGGATGAGCGCGTCTTCCGTATCGAACAGGTATCGGGCTAACGCTTTTGCCATTTCTGTTTTGCCGACGCCCGTTGGCCCGAGAAAAATAAATGAACCGATGGGACGTGAGGGATCTTTCAGTCCCGCACGCGTTCGGCGTATTGCCTTCGTCAGTTTCACAAGTGCTTCGTCCTGTCCGACGACCTGATCCCGCAATGCGATATCCATCCGCAAGAGTTTGTCCGATTCAGACTGAGCGACTTTGTTTACAGGTATGCCGGTCATCATCGAAACAACGTCGGCGATCTCCTGTTCGGTCACTTCGTGCACCATGTCCTGCGCCTTCAATTCCCATTCGCGTTTTGCAATCTCAAGATCGCTCAGCAAACGCTTTTCAAGATCCCTGAGTCGTGCGGCTTCTTCAAAGTTCTGGTTTTTCACAACCTGGTTCTTGGACACTTTTATTTTTTCAACTTCACCTTCAAGATCCAGGATTTCTTTGGGAACATGAATGTTGGCAAGATGGACACGTGAGCCAGACTCATCAAGCACGTCGATTGCCTTGTCCGGCAAGTAGCGGTCGGTGATGTAGCGGTCGCTTAATTTCACTGCGGAAGCGATCGCCTTTTCGTTGTACCGGACGCCGTGATGCTCTTCGTACTTGTGCTTGATGTTTGTGAGGATCTGAATCGTTTCATCAACAGTAGTCGGATCGACCATGATTTTTTGGAATCGCCGGTCGAGAGCTCCGTCTTTTTCGATGTATTGGCGATACTCGTCGAGAGTTGTTGCACCAATGCACTGCAATTCACCACGGGATAAAGCCGGCTTGAACATATTAGAAGCATCGAGCGAACCGGACGCACCGCCTGCACCGACGATTGTATGCAATTCATCAATAAAAAGAATAACGTCCTTCGCTTTTTCCAGTTCATTCATTACGGCTTTCATCCGCTCTTCGAATTGGCCGCGATATTTTGTGCCGGCAACAAGCGCGGCAAGATCAAGCGTAACGACCCGCTTGTTATGAAGAACGCGTGAAACTTTTTTCTGTACGATGCGCAGTGCAAGGCCTTCTGCAATTGCGGTTTTTCCTACACCGGGCTCACCAATGAGAACGGGATTGTTTTTCTTGCGCCGACTCAAAACTTGGGCAACGCGTTCGATTTCTTTCTCTCGTCCTACAATCGGATCAAGACGGTCTTCGTTCGCCATCTTCGTAAGATCATGGCCGAAATTGTCGAGTACCGGGGTTTTGGATTTTTCCGGCTTCTTTTCTGCCTGCGAGGCATGCGGCGGATTGGAAGGTTTCCCGCTGATGATGTTATCTAATTCGCCACGAACAACGTCGTAATGGATATTAAACTGATGCAAAATCTGCGCAGCGATGTTATCATCATCTCTCAAAAGAGAAAGGAGCAAATGCTCGGTTCCGATAACGTCCGATTTGTAGAGCTTCGCTTCCAGATATGTAATCTTTAAGACTTTTTCAGCCTGCTTCGTGAGCGGAATATTGCCAATGGTAAGCGTACCGCCGGTAGTACGGACGGTGTCTTCGATTGCTTTCTTGAGCTTATAGAGATCAACGCCAAGGTTTCGAAGTATCTTCACCGCAATTCCTTCACCTTCGCGAATTACGCCGAGCAGCAAATGTTCGGTACCAATGTAATCATGTCCAAGCCTCAGCGCTTCTTCGCGACTCAGCCTTATGACATCCTGTACGCGGTTTGAAAAATTTCCTTCCATCCTTGTCCTTTGCTTGTCTGGGTGGACATTGCTTGCAGGCCGGAGCCTACTGTGGTTATCGTCTGATTCGGACGTAATACTTAGTTCCGACAGTCCCGATCTACGGCGATACAACAAAAATTACTGTGAGAAATATAGTTAATTGAGAAAGGTAAGTCAATCTAACGAGAGAAACGGAACCTTCCGATAATTCAATCATCAACTATCGCTTATTCGCTCTCTCGCTTTTGTTGGTTTTTGGGAACGAAACGCCTATATTTTTTCTGAAAGAAATTTCCAGACACAACCGCGACAAATCGTAAATGACTATAAACACCCCTCAAAAAAGGTCCAAAACCCGAGAGATATTCAAAGGCATTTTGCTGGCGATATTCTCACTTATTGTATGTGTTGGAATACTGGAGATTGTTGTCCGAATACTTGAGCCCGCAGAAGTAATGCGCTACTTCTATTCAGAAGACGATAACATACTTCACCACAAATTTAAACCCAACGGAACCGGGCGGTATAAAACAACGGAGTTTGACACTGATTATAAAATCAATTCGCTGGGTCTGCGGGATAAAGAATACAGTATTCCAAAACCCTCCAACACATTCCGTATTCTCATGCTTGGCGACTCGTTTACCGAAGGCGATGGTGTGTTCAGCAATGAAACGTTTTCCAAAAGGCTGGAAGAGAAATTACAATCATTTAGCAGTCCTGTAAAATTTGAGGTCATTAACGCCGGCGTGGGCAGCTATTCTCCGCTCCTTGAATATCTCTATCTGAAAAACTACGGGCTTCAACTTCAACCGGATTTGGTAATCTTGAATTTTGATTTGTCGGACGTGTACGACGACATATCCTATACGGCCGCTGCACGATTTGATGAAAATGGATTGCCTGTTGGCGTCTCCCCTTCAAAAGAAGAAAGCGGAATTCTCAAGGGTTCGGCTGCCTCGATTAAGGATTGGTTCAAGAAAAATATGCGCCTGTATAACTTTATCCGTATTCGCATCACTCCTCAACTTGAACTTATGAGAAGGGAAGGAACAGCGACAGGGGATATCCACCACGATAAGTATGCGCTCTTGCGTGAGAATTACATCGATGCCGATAGCAACTGGTCTTTTACACATAAGTATCTGATACTTAGTCGAGACTTGTTAAAGGATCGCGGAATTGATTTTTGGATGACTGTGTATCCCTATGGATTGCAAATTAATCCAAAGGAGTGGCAGGGGGGAAGAGATTATTGGAGGTTCAAGCAAGATACGGTTTATTCGACCTGGCCTCAGGACAGCCTTGCACAGTGGGCAAATGGGAACGGCATCAAAACAATCAACCTCTGTCTGGATTTTAAGGCACTATCAAAATCCATTTTTCCTTTGTATCTGAAGAACAACGGACATTGGGTAGCAGCTGGCCATCAACTTGTGGCTGATGTCCTATCCAAGAACCTTCAGCCATATCTTGAATCAAAACATTTGTTGAATGTTGTTCCTCCAGAAACGGAAAAAGCTCCATCAAAGTAGACGGAGCTTTTCTTACTGAACATCATTAAGAAAACTATTTTCCTTCCAGCCTCCAATCAAAGCTGTGCAGTTTGTTGTGAAGAGTCTTCCGGCTCACGCCAAGAATTCGCGCTGCTTTCGCCTTGTTGTTCCCAACTGAGGCCAGAGTTTCGAGGATAAGCTTCTTCTCTGCTTCTTCCACCGAACTGCCAAGAGGAATACTGATGTGCATGATCTCGTTCTGAGTCTTAAGGATTTTTTCCGGAAGGTCGAGAACAGAGATTAGTTCGCCGGGACAGATGACGACGGCACGCTCGATTGCATTACGCAGTTCACGAATGTTCCCCGGCCAGTGATATGATTCTAACATCTCAATATAATCACTCGCAAATCCTCTGATTTCTTTTCCATATTTCAGTCCGAACATCCGGAGGAAATGATTTGCGAGCGGTACAATATCCTGTTTGCGATTTCGCAACGGAGGCAATTCAATTTCTACAACGCTGAGGCGATAATAAAGATCTGAACGGAGTGTTCCCTGATCGAGAGCGTTTGAGATGTCGCGATTTGTTGCTGCCAGAATTCGTACATCGACTCTTATTTCCTGCCGTCCGCCAAGCCGCCGGAATGATTGTTCTTCAATCGCCCGCAAGAGTTTTGCCTGAGTCTCGGCACTCATTTCCCCGATCTCGTCGAGGAACAGAGTTCCGCCGTCCGCCAGCTCGAAACAACCCGGCTTTTGTGTCAGCGCGCCACTGAAAGCACCCTTTTCAACCCCGAACAATTCATTCTCTAAAATGTCTTTCGGAAGAGCTGCGCAGTTAATGGCAATGAACGGTTTGGATGCACGTTTGCTCTTGGAATGGAGTGCCTTTGCAATGAGCTCTTTGCCGGTTCCACTTTCACCCCAGATAAACACATTTGCGTCCGATGGAGCGACTGTATTTGTTGTTTGCCGGATGAGTTGGATCGATGGACTTTCTCCAACGATCTCCTCAAAACTTGTAAGCGCTCTATTGCGCTCTTCCGACCTGCGACGTGCTTTCCGCTGAGTGAACTCGGCGAGGGCATCTTCAGTGGATTGTACCAGCCTTCCGGGTTCAATAGGCGTAACCAGAACGTCGAACGCTCCGGCTTTCATTAATTTTACCGCGTTGTTTACATCCGGGCGCTCGGAGACGACGATAACGGACGTGAGTTGCTGTCTGTCTGCGATGTGCTTAAGTAGCGTATGATCCGTGACCGCAGGATTACCCGCGCCAACGACAATGACCCCGTATTCACTGGTCTGGAGGTGATCGAGCAAGTCCGAGGTTAGCGGAACAAGCGAGACGGGAAATTGCTCTTCCCCGGAAAAAGTAGAAAGGGTCGTCGCATACCGTTCTAGCTCACGCGAAAAAAGAACTGCTGGTCTATTTTTGGGCGGTTGCAGAGGAATCTCCCTTTGACGTCCTATCTGATCCTGAATTTATGATTAGCTTCTTTACCGGGTTGGCTGGGCTTATCGTCCTGAAATCTGTCAGTAACGATTTTTCCCGATTCTTTTATGAGTGAAAGCGAGTAAAAAAGTAACACAACTGCGTTTAGTATACTCTAATTGTGCAGCTGGCAAAATGATAACTATCACACTCTCCTAAAACTACCTAAGCGGACCAAAAAGGTTCCTGTGAAGCGAGAAAGCATATCCGCTCTGTCGTTCCTCCCCAAATATCGTTTACTCATTTTCTCCGACGAATATTATTATTGATGCAAAGAAATGCAAGCGAATTCTCCACGCTTCCTGATTTTGTTTCCAATGTGTGTGCCGCGAATTCGTTGCAGCTGGTAAGTTTTTTTTGTAAGCTAAAAAGCGTATCCCTTTCATTAATGCATTTAGGTCATGCCTGTAACTCTCACTCTTAATACGCATCCTGCGATATCACCAGGTACGTCAGATGCTGACAATTTCCACGACATCATTCTTATTGTCCCCACCAAGCGTAGGATCCGTCACCTTTCACGAGAAGTCCTTGCCCAAAGGAATGGTGCGACCTCTTCGCTACCGTTCTTCACGCTTGAGCTCATTGCTCTTGAATTGATAGAGAT
>JBKJJX010000064.1:0-13921 GCA_046597825.1 Bacteroidota bacterium
ACGCGATGCTTTTGGTAGAATTCAAAAGATCAAGAATTGCATTGCCCGCATCTTCGACAGTGATTTCATCAAGCCGGCATTGTTTCGGATCGCCGGGGCAGCGAATTTGGCAAAACCCCGCCGGCGGAAGGAGAATGCGGCTTTCATTGCCCTTGGGTCCCCACAATAGAGGCGAGCATGCCGTGAGCGGAGAGAAAAGACTGACGGTTGGTATTTTCAATCCGGCTGCAATATGCATCGGGCCGGTGTTCGATGAAAAAACGAGAGCGAGATTGCTGAGTACGCTCATCAGCTGCCGAAGGTTGAGTTGCGCACGCAAGTCAATAATGCGTGGACCTGTTGGAAGCGTTGATTGCTTCGTTCCATCAGGATAGATGATTTTTACATTTTCCGACGTTCGTCCAATCAGGTATGTCGCGAGCTCGCCGTAACGTCCGGGATTCCAGTTTGGCGCTGAATTGCCGCTACCGATATGCATTGCTATGACGGTGTCATCTTGTTTGACTCCGGCATTAATCAGAATTTGTTTACCTGCAGAGCGCTCTTCGTCTGTAATGAATATTTCTGTTGCCAGATCATCGGTTCGGACCCCAATTTGTCTTCCCAGATCCATGCAGTAGTCGGCTTCATGACGCAAGGGAACATAATTCTTCCTGCTGACTCCACGCATAAACGTAAGCACGCCATACAATTTCGTCCCAACTCCGACACGCAACGGAATGCCTGCAAAGAATGTCATCCACGCCGCACGTTCAGTCGGCAACAGGAGTAATGCTGTATCGAAGCGTCGCCGATGCAGAATTTTTGCCTGGCGCCAGAAACCTTCTCTTCCTTTATCGGCTCCGTTGAAATCATCTAAGATGATTTCGTTCAGGTGAGGGTTGTGCAATAGGACATCGTGCGCATAGGGCTGCACCATCGCCGCAATGAAGGCGTCCGGGAAGGTCTGCCGCAATGCGCGAAGGAGTGGTGTGGCGAGAACAACATCACCAAGCCGGTCTGTCCGTACAACTAAAATCCGTCTTTGTTTTTTCATTACGATTGAATCAAGAGTTGAGTATAACCAAAATGCATGGGAACCTTCTTCGGTGCGATGTAGAATAGGAAGCATCGAAGAAAAGTGCAAGCCTTGTACTGATCCGCGGTTGGAAGGATTAAAGCTTTTGCGTAGATTTGAAAAACATCTTTCCACAAAAACCCCAATGCATCCCCCAAAAAAAATTGCTGTTATCTTCGGTACCCGGCCGGATACGATCAAACTAGCTCCGATAATTCTGGAGCTTCAACGTGAATCAAAACACTTCGACGTAATCAACATTGCGACAGCGCAGCACCGGCAGATGCTGGATCAGGTGTTGGATGTGTTCAAGATTACTCCCCGCTATGACCTGAACATCATGCAGGAACGGCAAACGCTTGCCTCGCTTACTAGCAAGACGGTTTCGGCGCTCGACCAAATCATGGAGGAGTCCAACCCGGACATGGTTCTGGTGCAAGGCGATACGACCACGACGTTTGCCGGAAGCCTGTCGTCGTTTTACAGAAAAATTCCTGTCGGACATGTGGAAGCGGGGTTGCGCACAAACGACAAATTGAATCCGTTTCCCGAAGAGATAAACCGGCGGCTTACCAGCGCTGTTGCAGAGCTTCATTTTGCCCCGACGGTTACCGCAAAACAAGCGCTTCTCAAAGAAGCTATTTCGAAGAAGAAGATTTTTGTTACCGGCAATTCCGTCATTGACGCTCTGAACATTTCTGTGCGGAAGAATTATCTGTTCACCCGTGCCGGTCTTAACGAAATTGTTGGAGAGAAAAAAAGAATTGTACTGCTCACGATGCATCGCCGTGAAAACTGGGGCGAGCCGATGCTCGGCGCCTGTCGGGCAATCAAGCGGTTGGCAGAATTGTATCCGGAATTGAATTTCGTATTCCCCGTTCACCTGAATCCGGTTGTCCGGGAGATCGTTCAACCGACATTGGCAAACATCAGCAATGTTCATTTGATCGAGCCGCTCGATTATCTCGATTTCGTAAACCTGATGTCAAAGTCCCATCTCATCATAACAGATTCAGGTGGAGTGCAGGAGGAGGGGCCGGCACTTGGCAAACCGGTCCTCGTCTTGCGCACAGTAACGGAACGTCCCGAAGCGGTTACTTATGGAACAGTAAAGCTGGTCGGGTTGGACGAGGAACGGATTTTTTCTACAGCAAAGAAACTGCTGAACGACAAAGTCGCGTACAACAAAATGGCGTCCGCAACAAATCCTTACGGTGACGGCAAAGCCGCAAAGCGAACTGTTGCCATCATTAAACACTATTTCGGAATGACGAAGAAATTACCTGCGGAGTTCAAGCCCTGAGATTATGACGATGCCTTCCCGAATATTTATTGCAATTCTTCTCTTTGTTTCTGCATGCGCCCCTGTTCCACGGACCGAATTTGCGCCACCTTACGGTAGAACCGGGGCATTGACGATTTTCTCTTCTGGGGCAGATTCTGTTGTTAAACGTGTCGTAACGGACGGTGTAATTCACCGGCAAATTGTGCGGAAAGTTGGGCCGTGGAATATCCATGTACTCACGATTGATTTGAAGAAACGGAACCTGGACATCTTGAGCGCACGAGCGTTCGACAGCTTGAAGGGAAGAGAAACGACAAGCTCGATTGCGCGACGGGCATCCCGAGATAACCGGGAGGTCCTTGGAGCAATGAACGCGGACTTCTTCAACATGCAAACCGGCGAGAACGATCTCAATCAGATAATCGAGGGGGAGATCGTCAAAGGTGTGAAGAAGCCGCTGCGCGCGCAGTTCGCTCTCGGTTACTCACGCACGCCGTACATCGAAAAATTTGTATTCGAAGGAACAGCGATTACTTCCGATGCGCGGTTCGGCATTGATGCGGTGAATAGCCTGAAAGATTCGACAATGGTTGTGCTCAACCGTTTCTTCGGGATATATGCCCGCAAAGAAAACGAGAGCGTGCTCGTTCTTCACACCGCCCGGCGTAACGGCGATACTATTGTAACGGTCGTATGGGATTCGTTAAAGACGGGAGAACAATTCAGTGTCAGAGACTCAATGCAATTGTTGCGCGCTCACGCCTTCAATCAAACGCAAGTTAAACGCATTGCCATTGGAGACACAGTTCGACTCGTGCTTGGTTTTCTTCCGCGCAAAGAACATCTCAAAACACTTGTCGGAGGGTTGCCGCGGATTGTTGCTGACGGAAGAAATCTTCCTGCGACCGACAGCCTTCCGGGTCTGACGGCGAAATTTACTGAAACACGTCATCCGAGGACAGGCATCGGATTTTCCGGCAACGGTACTATCCTGTATTTTGTAACCGTTGATGGACGCCAACAATCAAGCGTAGGAATGTCATTGAAGGAATTTGCAGCCTTGATGATTGAAATTGGCTGCTATCAAGCGCTCAACCTTGACGGTGGCGGCTCCACGGCAATGGTCGTTGAGGACAAGGTTGTGAATTCACCCTCCGACTCGACCGGCGAGCGACCTGTAGCGAATGCTTTGTTGGTGGTGAAGGACAGGAAATGAAAAGTCGGAAACGCCTTTCGGCATCCCCGACGTCTGTTTGTGTGAACGGAAATTAGTTTGCGCTGATTCCTTCCGGAAGCACCACAGTCTTTGTCGGCTTGATGAGATACGAGTGTGTGATTGTCACGGCCTTGGATATCATCGCTGAAACCGAACAGTACTTTGTGGTTGATAGTTCGATTGCCCGTTCCACATCCGCGGGATTGATATTTTCGCCGTAGATAACGTATTCGACATGCAGATCAACAAACACCTGGGGATGTTCTTCCTGTGTATTTCCTGAAACATTGATTTCAACGCTCTCCACCGGCACGCGCTTCTTTTTCAGAATCGGAATTACGTCCATAGCAGTGCAACCTCCGAGGGCGAACAACAGAAGTTCTTTTGGAGTTGAAGCAGCATCGCTGCCGCCGGTGTTGGGCCCGCCATCCATTGTCACCCAATGGTTCGAGCTCCCTTTTGCAATAAGCGTTGTGCCTTGAAGTTGTTTTATTGTCGCTCGCTTAAGTGCCATTTGTTGTAATGCCTTTCAATTCTTTCCGAGCTTTAGAAGTCCTGCCGTTAAGAATGCAGTTTGCATGCCATCAAAATCGTTCCAAAACAGACAAATTTTCCCTGATTGAGACGTTTGAATCGCAGTTTCGAAAGGCCTATTCCGATGCGTGCAAAACTCGCAGGGTACCTTTCTTTACTCATTAGATGCAACGAAACTTCTGATCGGGTCAGCCGGGGACTCTGCTTACATCAGTAACCCTCCGAATGCAGTTTCACCTTTCCTCTGAATGAATAAAAGAGATATGTGAAATATCCGAGTGCAATAATAATTCCGATCGTCCACCACACTATGCCGACTCCAAGTCCGTAACCCGACGCCGCAGTGTTGTACACAGTCAGACTGAATTTCGGGTCAGAGGATGACGGCAGAACGTCGGGAAATAATCCGAACGCCGTGCTTGCCAGCATCCCCCCGATGAATGTAGCGGAAGAAAGAAATGCGCGTGTGTCTTTTGCCGTGCGGTTGTAATGAATCATTCCGGTGATGCCGAGAATTCCCAGCAACGGAAAAATGTATCCCCACGGATGTTCTGCATAATTACTCCAGATTGCCGGCCGGATCGACGATGCTGCAACAAGTGTTGCGATCGAAAATAAGACTACTCCCCATACTACAAATGAAGCAATGCGGCGCGATCGTTGTTGGACGACGCCTTCGGTTTTCATTGCGAGATAATTAGCTCCGTGAACAGTCAGCGTGCATAATCCCACCAAACCCATCAGGACCGTGAACCAATCGAGAATACCTGCTTCCGGTTGTACGGTAAAAGAAGTCCAGAGTGGCTCGAAGAAATATCCTTCCGCATTCAATGGCACACCACGTACAACATTCCCGAGTGCTGCGCCCAGGAATATCGAAAGAAGGATGCTGCCGAGAGCGAACATGCCATCCCAAAATGTTTTCCACATGGGATTGTCGACATGGTGGCGCAGTTCGATGCCGAGTCCGCGCAGCATCAGCAGCCAGAGCACAATCATGAGTGGAAGATAAAAGCCACTGAAACTTGACGCGTACAACAGCGGGAAAGCAAAGAACAGTGTTCCGCCGGCAGCGAGAATCCAGACTTCGTTTCCATCCCACACCGGACCAATTGCGTTCAGCACGGTGCGGCGTTCGTCATCGTTCTTTGCAACAAACAAATGCAGGATGCCGGCTCCGAGATCAAAGCCATCGAGAATAACGTACATGGCGAGCATAAAGGCGACAACACAGAACCAGAGGATTTCCATTATTGAGCCCTTTCTGCTGAAGTGAGCAAAGAATCATTCACAGCCGCCTTGTGTCCCGGACCTTGATTGATTGTCTTGACGACAAGAAACAGGAACAGCATTCCCATCACGAAATACATTCCGACAAATCCGAGTAACGTAAAGAGTGTGTTGCCCGCCGATACCGTTGCTGAAGTTCCGTCTGCTGTGCGCATCAATCCATACACAAGCCAGGGTTGCCTGCCAAGTTCAGCAGTTGTCCAGCCCGCAGTCGTGGCGATATACGGAAAAGGAAACGCAAGCATCACCATCCACAAGAATGCGCGGGCGGTGTATAATTTATTTTTCCAGAGCAGCCACGTTGCGCCAAGCATCAGGGCAATAAACATTGTTCCGAGCCCGACCATAATATGATAGCTAAAGTAGAGCAGGGGAATATTTGTCGGCCAATCCTCTTCCGGAAATGCGTCGAGGCCTTTGACTTCTGCCCCCCACCGATTGTATGTCAGGAAGCTGAGCATTTTTGGAATATGAATCGGATTATCGAGCCGCCGCTTTTCCATATCAGGCTGTCCGATAAGCGCGAGGGGGGCGCCATCTTTTGTTTCGAACAAGCCTTCCATAGCTGCAAGAGTTGCCGGCTGATGGAATGCGATGTTCTTTCCCTGCTGGTCGCCGGTCGGGAACGCCATAAGGAACGATGAGATCAGTCCGGCTATGACGCCGAGCCGAAGAAACGCTTTTCCGTGTTCCTCATGTTTATGTGCAAGCAGATAGAAAGCGCCAACCGCGGCGACAACGAACGAGCTCGTTACGACGGCGCCGATCATGTTGTGCGCATACTGCCACGTGATCCACGGATTCAAAAGTAAACCCCAGAAGCTTGTAAGCGTGACGCTCCCGTTGGATGCGATTTCATACGCAACGGGGTGCTGCATCCAGGCATTTGTTGCGATGATGAAATAGCCCGAGAGCCAGGAACCCGCAAAGACCATGAACGCGGCAAAGAAATGCATCTTCGGGCCGAGCCGCTTCTCTCCGAAGAGAAACAAACCAAGAAAGCTGGACTCAAGAAAGAAAGCGAACACGCCTTCCATCGCAAGTGTCTGCCCGATAACGCCGCCCGCGAATGTGGAGAAGCGTGCCCAGTTTGTTCCGAACTGAAACTCCATCGGTATACCGGTGACAACACCGATTGCGAAATTGATGGCGAAAATTTTTGCCCAGAACCGTGCGCCTGTGTTGTAGACTTCGTTTCCCGTGCGCAATCCCATCCATTTCATAATCACGATGAGGAGGGCGAGTCCCATGGTGAGTTGGGGGAAGAGATAGTGAAACGAAATTGTGAACGCAAATTGGATTCTATGAAGCAGGAGAGCATCTTCCATTGAGAAAATCCTTTCGTTGCCGTTTGTAGAAAGAGACAGGTTGGCCGAAGCTTGTAAGAGCAAGTTTCATGCTACAAATAAATATACGGAAAGACTGACGCTTTTGTAGAAAACAAGTCCAGTATATTCTGATTCGTAAGATTATTCCTGCAAAAAAAAGAAACAGTTCATAAAGCCGGAGGGATTAGAATTCTTGTATGTAAGTGAGCGGATTGGTATGTTATCATCGAACCCCGAATCTTCGCAGCCCCATCATCGAAACCACAAATGGATTTTCCGCCCGAGTTTCTAACTCATTTTGAACGCAGCAACTTCCTTGAATCCCCGAATTACGGCGAGACGATGAAGTATTCCCGGCAGTTTGAAGCAACAGGCAAAGCCGAGATGTTTACATTCGGCATGTCGCCGCAAGGCCGGGAATTGAAGTTTATTGTTGTTGGCAACGGGGACTTTTCACCGCAGGCAGCGCGTGCAAACGGGAAAGTTGTAGTTCTTATTCAAAACGGAATTCATGCCGGAGAGATTGAAGGAAAAGACGCAAGCATGTTGCTGCTCCGCGAGATTTTGATTACAGGGGAGCGTGCCGATCTGCTGCAGAACTGTGTTCTGGTCATCATCCCGATACTCAACGTGGATGGACATGAGCGGACAAGTCCATACAATCGACCGAACCAGAATGGACCCGCGAACATGGGATGGCGGACGACAAGCTCGAATCTCAATTTGAACCGTGATTATATGAAGGCGGACACGCCGGAGATGAAAGCATTGTTGCAATTGTACGCATCATGGCAGCCGGATTTCTACATCGATAATCATACGACCAACGGCGCAGATTACCAATATCATATCACGTACGGGATTGAAACGCATCAAAATATAGATAGCGGGCTTGCACAGTGGGCGAAGCATGAGTTAATGCCGCATGTAATCGGTCAGGTCGAAGCCGGCGGATTTATCACGGGGCCGTATTTGGAAATGCGCGGTTCAGCCCTTGCAGAGGGAATTACGGACTGGCCGGCGTTGCCGCGCTATTCGAGCGGGTATGCGGCGCTGCAAAACAGATTGCTGCTGCTCGTTGAAACACACTCGCTGAAGCCTTTCGCGAACCGCGTTCTCTCGACAAAGGCAATAAACACGGCAGTGCTCGAGTTCATCAACGCGCATCACAACGATTTGAAAAGCATCAACTACTTTGCCGATTCGCACACGGTTCACGATTATGTTCATGAGCGAAAACCTTTCCCGCTTTTGCTGGAGGGTACTGAAGAGTTCGAACCGTTTTTGTTCAAAGGTTTTACGTCAACGGAAAAAGAAAGCGCAATCACTGGTACGACCGTGCCGGAGTACACTGAATCTCCCATCGAAATAGAAATCCCTCTTTACAATAAAGCTGATGTTGAGGTTGAGGTGGATATTCCCTTCGCCTATGCAATCCCGAAAGAATTTTCCGCGCTCGCAGATATTCTGAAGATTCACGGTGTTGAAGTCAATCAGCTGGATGAAGGCGAAACGCTGGAAGTTGAACGGTATAGATTTGTAGATACTGAGTTTGCATCGCAACCATACGAAGGACGACAGCGCGTCGAGTCCGACGTCGAACCTTTTGTTGAGACAGCGTTCCTTCCTGCAGGCACGTTCATCGTCTACATGCAACAGCGTTTGATGAGGGTTATCGTTCATTTGCTGGAACCGCAGTCACCGGATTCATTTGTGAGTTGGGGATTCTTCAATGCCTTTTTTGAGAGGAAGGAATACGCTGAAGCGTACGTCATGGAACCTATCGCGCAAAGGATGTTGGAAGAAAGCCCACTCTTGCAGGAGGAATTTGAAGCCAGACTCGAAGAAGATGAAGAGTTTGCATCCGATGCCGGACTCCGGTTGAACTTCTTTTACGAACGTTCCCCGTATTTTGACAAAGGCGAACGAATATATCCTATCATGAAATTACCACGGAAGGATTAACGGAATGAGTTCTTCCATTACACTTCTCTGCATCACCAGTTATCATAAAGGGTTCGACTTTCTTCGGGAGGCAAAGCGACAAGGTGCCCGCGTTATTCTGCTCACATCAAAAAGCCTGGAGAACGCAGAATGGCCGAAAGAAAGCATCGACGAAATGTACTACATTCCCGACGTCGACAAGGAATGGAACATGAACGATATGATACATGGGGTCAGCTTCATGGCGCGGACTGTTCATATTGATAAAATTGTTGCGCTGGATGATTTTGATGTGGAGAAAGCGGCTGCGTTGCGCGAGCACTTCAGAATGTCCGGCATGGGCGATACGACAGCGCGCCACTTCAGGGATAAGCTTGCAATGCGAACGAAAGCGAAGAACGCGGGGATAGCAGTACCGCCGTTTGTTCATGTTCTGAATTACGAGAAGATCAAATTATTCCTGGCGAATGTTTCGCCGCCGTATGTTTTAAAGCCGCGCATGCAGGCAGGGGCTATCGGCATAAAAAAAATTCATCACGAAGTTGAGCTGTGGGATGCATTGAACACGCTGGGGGACAAGCAGTCTTTCTATGTACTCGAGCAATTCATACCCGGAGCTATCTATCACGTCGATTCAATCATCTACAAAAAAGAAATTGTCTTTTGCGTCGTCTGTAAGTACGGGCGTCCGCCGATGGAAGTCGCGCATGAAGGACGCGTGTTCAGCAGCCGGACTGTTTTGCGCGGTTCGCCGGACGATGATGCGTTACGTGCTATGAACAAACTTACGCTGCAATCTCTCGGACTTATCGAAGGAGTTTCGCACACGGAGTTCATACAGGGCGATGCAGATGGTAAGTTTTATTTTCTTGAAACATCTGCACGCGTCGGCGGTGCACATATCGCAGAACTGGTTGAGGCTGCATCCGGATTGAACCTGTGGGCGGAATGGGCGAAAATAGAATGTTCGAATGGAGATTACCAGGTCAACCAGCTGCGCTCTGATTACGCGGGGTTGATGATCTCTCTTGCGAAGCAGGAAACGCCCGACCTTCAGGCGTACAACGACCCGGAAGTGGTGTGGCGGCTTGACAAGAAACATCACGCCGGACTGATCTTTCGATCGCCCCAACAGGAGCGCGTGGAGGAACTCCTAAGTAGCTATACCGATAGGTTTTATCGGGATTTCTTTGCAAGCGCGCCGTTGCCAGACAAGCCGACGGAGTGAAATTATCCCTTGTTTTTTCGCCTCACATTGGGTAACCTTGCCCACGCTATTCCGTATGAATTAGTCAAAAACTTTCCGCTACACGACCGGTCATCAAGCGGCATTGAGTACCCATCGAATCATTCTTATCAAAGACAGTAAATCTTCAGCATCATTCTGGTAATCACGGCAGGGTTATTTACTGCACATAAAAAAACAAACAGGAGGCAACCATGAAGTGGTCATATGCATCAACGTATGTTGCGATTTGTCTTGCAGTACTGGTTCTTTTTTCCGGCTGCGCAAAGAAAAAAGTAGATGACGGAAAGATACCGGTTACAACATCATCCGATGAAGCGAAGAAACAATTTCTTGAAGGACGCGATCTGTCCGACAAATTGTTACAAACCAACTCCATTGAACACTATGACAAGGCAATCGAACTTGACCCGAACTTCGCATCTGCTCATCTCGCGCGTTCAAACGTGTCAGCAACAGCAAAGGAATTTTTCGAACATATGAAGCACGCCGTTGCACATGCGGATAAGGCTTCAGAGGGTGAACGATTGCTTATCCTTTCTGCGGATGCGGGCACGAGCGGCAACTCTGTGAAACAACGTGAGTATCTGGAAACACTTGTTGCGAAATATCCCAAAGACGAACGGGCGCATTTTGCAATGGGAGGTTTCCTCTTCGGACAACAGGATTATGATGGCGCGACCGAGCATTACAAGAAAGCGATGGAGATCAATCCGTCATTCTCTCCCGTCTACAATATCATGGGCTACGCATACCGTCAGGTTGGAAATTATGCAGAGGCCGAGAAAGCATTCAAGAAATACACCGAGATGATTCCGAATGATCCCAACCCGCATGATTCATATGCAGAATTGTTGATGAAAATGGGACGCTTCGATGAATCGATAGCCCACTACCGCCGGGCGCTGGCAATTGATCCGCACTTTGTTGCATCATACAGCGGTATCGCCACTAATTATATGTACAAGGGGATGCAGGATAGTGCTGCAGCTGAGTTGAAGAAGTTGAGCGACATGGCGCGCAACGATGGTGAGACCCGGACGGCGATGTTTAACCAAACGGTTCTGTACGTCGACGGTGGAAAAATGAACGAAGCTCTTCAGGAGGTTGATAAACAGTATGCCATGGGAGAAAAGATCAATGATCTTCCTCAAATGTCCGGCGACCTTGCAATGAAGGGAAATATTCTTGTCGAGATGGGAAAATATGATGATGCCGCTGCAGCGTTCCAAAAATCCGTAGAACTCTCAGATCAATCCGATGTCTCGCAGCAGGTGAAGGATAATGCACATTTATTTAATCACTATAATATGGCGAGAGTTGCGATTGGCAAGAAGGACATGGCGAAAGCAAAAGCAGAAGCGGAAGAATTCCGTAAGGGCACCGAGATGAGCAAAAACCAGAACCAGATTCGCATCTCGCACGAGCTGATGGGCATGATCGCAATGGCGGAGAAAAATTATGACGGAGCTATTGCAGAATTGAACCAGGCGAGCCAACAGAATCCGTACAACCTCTATCGGCTTGGTTCGGCGTATCAGAGCAAAGGGGATAAAGCAAAGGCGAAGGAATATTACGCAAAAGCCTCGGGCTTTAACGGATTGCCGATTTTGAATTCAGCATTCGTGAGAATGAAGGCAAGCAAAATGGCGTCAATGTAAAAGATCCAACGACTCAAAACCAAACGAAGCCTCGCACATGCGGGGCTTCGTCGTTTTAGGGGTTCTGTCACACTATAAACCGATGCCATTATTCTTGTCTCCCGTGGACAAGTACGTCCCTCCAGAATAAATTTACCTCATCCTCCTCGCTCAGCCCGGTCTGCGTTTCAGTTCTTATGCTTTTGAAGAAGTGATCGAACCGGATTCGCATCTCCTTGTCATCCCCTTTGATCTCAAACTCTTTCATCAAGAGCCAGAACTTGTCGGCAACATAGCCGGAGAAGGTGACGTATTTTTTTACCGGCCTCGCCACAGCGCTATTGGGGAGAAATAGATCATCCACGTCGCCGTCAACGGCGTGCGAGAAACTGACGAGGGTTGATAGTTGCGGATTGATTGCCGTGTTGTTCCTTAGCTGTGAAATCGTGGCAAGGTGAATTCCCGATTTATTCGAAATCTGTTCAGCCGAAAAATCCCCCTTCGCTACGAGACGGCGAGCATTAACGTTGATGATCGCCATCCAGTCTTCTTTGCTTCGCATAAAATGTTTCTCCCTTTAGTGATTTTAATCCCGTTTGGCTATTGACGAACTGCCCTTACGCAACCATATTGTATACAATTGATAAAAGAAAACATAAACGACACATGAAAGACATGAATGCTCGGTGACATTTCGCAATCGAATATAGGGGAGGCAAGCTCTCCTGCGGCCAGTGTCGAGAACACAATCGAAGCTATGATTGAAGACGATAAGCTAGACTTTGTGGGGTTGGCGGAAAGAGAAGGGTCCCCAAATGTTTGTTGTTACACCTCGATTGCCGCGAGCTCATTATATGGTTTCAACTCCCCTTCCCACCGCGCAATCACTGCCGTTGCAAGACAATTCCCAACGACGTTGATAGTGGTGCGCCCCATATCCAGAATCTCATCGACGCCGAGAATGATTGCGACGCCTTCGAGCGGCAGGCCGAACGAGGCAAGTGTTCCTGCAAGTATTACAAGCGACGCACGCGGTACGCCGGCAACTCCTTTGGATGTCATCATCAGCGTCAGCATCATCAGCACCTGTTGTGGCCACGGCATGTCGATGTTTGCCGCCTGAGCGACGAACAGCGAAGCAAGAGCAAGATATAATGTGCTGCCATCCAGATTGAAGCTGTAGCCCGTCGGGAGGACAAACGATACGATACGCCGTGGGACGCCGAATTTCTCCATTACTTCAAGCGCCTTCGGCAATGCCGCTTCGGAACTTGTGGTAGAGAATGCAATGATTGCGGGCTCCCGAACAGCGCGGGCAAATTTCATCAGAGGGATTTTCGCAATGATGGCAACGGGGACGAACACACAAAGGACAAGCACAATTAACGCGCCGTACATTGTCAGGATCAACAAGCCGAGATTCCATAGTACAGCAAGTCCCTTGTGCCCGACTGTCACGGCAATGGCTGCACCAACACCGATGGGTGCCAGCTTCATGACAAGGCCGGTGAACTTGAACATCACCTCGGCAAGCGAATCGCAGAACGAAAGCATGGGCTTCCGTTTTTCTTCCGGCACAAGCGCGAGGCCAATGCCGAACAAGACCGAGAACACGACAACCTGAAGAACCTCACCCTCTGCGGCAGCCTGGAAAAAACTCTGCGGAAAAATGTGCGTAACAATTTCGGAAAACGTTTGCTGTTTTCCTGCAAACTCCGCGACATGTTCATCCGGATGAAGGTGAACCCCAACGCCCGGTTGCGTCAGATTTACAGCCACGAGCCCGATAACAAGGGCGAGTGTTGTAACAATCTCGAAATACACCAGTGCTTTAATTCCCATCCGCCCGACTTGCTTCAGATTGCCATGACCTGCAATTCCCACAACAAGCGTGGAAAAAATCAAGGGCGCGATAATGCTTTTGATGAGACGAATAAAAATAGTGCTGAGAGGTTTGAGTGTTACCGCAGCATCCGGCCACATCCATCCAACAAACAAACCGATACCCATGCCGAGAAAGATCAGTTGGGTGAGGGTGAGGCGTTTGAGCATAGAAGGTTCGTAGTGTGAAAAAAGAACAGTTAGACTTTAGTGGGTGCTTCCCGACAACTGCTTCACCAATTCACCCACAACACTCTTCGCATCACCAAACAACATGAATGTTCGATCCGAAAAATATAATTCATTGTCAATGCCGGCAAAGCCCGGATTCTTACTTCGCTTGATTGCGAACACCGTTTTTGCTTTGTCTGCATCAATGATCGGCATGCCGTAAATTGGCGTTGATTTGTCGTAGCGCGCTGCGGGGTTGACAACATCGTTCGCACCAACGACCAACGCAACGTCGAATTGCGGCATGTCGGGATTGATCTCATCCATTT
>JBKJJX010000112.1:0-21906 GCA_046597825.1 Bacteroidota bacterium
CGAGCGTGTGGGCGTTGGGCTCCGTCCTGAATGTTCAGGTGCCCACAACAATTCGTGTGAACGTGACCGGACATTTTCCGGAGTTCGTCGGGCCGAAGGATCTCATTCTTTATTTGATAGGAAAAATCGGTGCTGAAGGTGCAAACTTTAAGGTGATTGAATTCGGCGGAGAAACGATCGACAACATGTCAACTTCCGGACGGCTTGTCCTGTGCAACATGGCGGTGGAAGCAGGTGCAACATCGGGCATTGTTCCTGCGGACGAAGAGACAGTTCGCTATTTGCGCCATGAAGCCGGTGTAAGCGCAGAGATAGAACTCGTGTCGGCCGACGCTGATGCGACGTACGAACAGATTATTACTGTTGACGTATCTGAGCTGAAATCGCAAATCGCTTGTCCCCACACAGTGGATAATGTGAAGTCCATCGATAAGATCCACAACGTAAAAATACATCAGGTTGTCATCGGTTCATGCACCAACGGCCGGCTCGACGATCTGGAGGTTGCGGCAAAAATTCTTCACGGAAAGAAAGTCGCGAAGAATGTCCGCATGCTTGTCTTTCCTGCGTCCGGCAAAATTTATCGGCAGGCGCTCGGCAAAGGATTCATCGGGGACTTTATGAACGCAGGAGCAGTTGTAATGAACCCCGGCTGCGGACCTTGCCTGGGCATCCATGAGGGCGCGCTTGGCGACAACGAAGTCGCTCTCTCGACCACGAACAGAAATTTCAAAGGACGAATGGGAAATCCGACCGGAGAAGTATATCTCTGTTCGCCCGCGGTAGCGGCAGCATCGGCGATTACCGGAGTGATTACAGACCCAAGTTCCTAAGCCCTGAGCGTTTTCTACGAAGGGTCTCAATACAATTTACACTCCGCATCGCATTTGGGAAAAGGGTAGCGCAATGTCATCAAAGGGTAGCGAAGAGGTTCTTCGCCTCGCCCGGAGAAGGCCGGAACCAGCATTTATGAAGGAGCTAACATGGCAACAGTTATTATAAAATTAGGCGACGATATTTCAACCGACATTATCTACCCGGGACGGTACATGGCAACAGTGCTGCCGTCGGAGACTCCGCAGTTCGCCTTCGCAGATGACGAAGCGTTCAATGCGCGGTTACAGGCGGAGAAGGTTGCGCCGGGCAGCGCCATCGTTGCGGGAAAGAATTTCGGATGCGGCTCATCGCGTGAACAAGCAGTGTCAACACTCAAAGGGCATGAACTCGTGATTGTTGCGAAGAGTTTTGCACGCATCTTTCTGCAAAATTCTGTCAACCTGGGATTGCGGTTGATTGAGGTGCCGGATATTGAAGCAAGCGAAGGCGACGAATTGAGCATCGCGCCGGACACAATTCTGAATGAGACAACCGGCCGCCACTTTAAAGTTGTTCCGATGCCCGCATCGCGGCAAGCAATTATTGACGCGGGCGGGTTGATCGCATACACGCGCTCAAAGGTAATCGCCGGCTCGCACTCCGGGCCTGCTTAAAGGCGTAAAGTATTATTCCGAAAGCTGAGAACAGGAATCTTTTTTTTCCAAATCCTGACCAGATTTCCCAGTCTTTCTGCTATTTTTAGCTCTTTTCGCCGCATTTTCGGCTCCTCTTGCTGGCATCCCTCTTGCCTTATTAGAAGCAGATATCGAGGAGCCGTTCTTATGCAAAACCTATTATCCAACGTTGATGTAAACCTCTTGCGCAAATACGACCGTCCAGGTCCGCGCTACACGAGCTATCCTACTGCACCCCTGTTCAGCCCATCATTTTCTGCAGAAGATTATAAACGGGAAATCATAACAACGAATACTTCTGAAGCCGGTTCGGATGTTTCCCTGTATTTTCATTTTCCCTTCTGCGACACACTTTGCTACTTCTGCGGCTGCACGATGATGGTGACACGGGACAGGGATCGCATTACGGAATATCTCAACTATCTGAAAAAAGAAATCGACATGATTGCTCCGCTCCTGGGCGCTCACCGGCAGGTCACGCAAATTCACTGGGGCGGCGGAACACCAACGCATCTGAAGCCGGAAGAAATCCTCGATATCGCGCATTACATCAAGGCGGCGTTCAACGTCGATCCCGATGTTGAGATGAGTGTCGAGATTGACCCGCGTGAACTCACCCAACGACACCTCGGCACACTGCGGCATGTCGGGTTCAACCGCATCAGCATGGGCGTGCAGGATTTTGATGAACGCGTCCAGAAAGCAGTGAACCGCATTGAGCCGGAAGAGATGGTTCTGCAAGTGTTGAAATGGGCCCAGGCATTGGACTTTGAAAGCATCAACATCGATTTGATTTACGGGTTGCCATTCCAGACGGTGGAATCATTCAAAGAAACGGTGGACAAGGTTTTACGATTCAGTCCGGAACGGATCGCCGTGTTCAACTATGCGCATGTGCCGTGGATGAAGCCCCACCAGAAAATGATTCACGAAGAAGATTTACCGACACCCGAACAGAAACTCGACATTCTCAAGATGACGATTGAACGCCTTTCCGCTCATGGCTATGAATACATCGGCATGGATCATTTTGCAAAGCCGACGGACGAGCTGGCGATTGCACAGAAGCAAAAAACACTCTACAGAAATTTCCAAGGCTACTCGACAAAATCGGGCGCCGATCTGTACGGCTTCGGCATGTCATCGATCAGCCATTTCCAATCCATCTATGCACAAAACCATAAGACACTGCGGGAGTATTATGCAGCGCTCGATGCGGGAACACTTGCAACGCATCTCGGATACCGCATGACGGAAGATGACCACATTCGAAAATACGTCATCACCCGTCTGATGTGCGATCTTGAACTCGACAAATCCATCGTTGAGGAGCGTTTCGATATTCATTTTGACGAGTATTTCGAATCCTCACTGGAACAGCTCGAACAATTTATTGAAGATGGACTTGTTACACTCTCTCTTGAAAAGATCACCGTTGTGGGAGCGGGACGTTTGCTGCTGAGAAATATTGCAATGTGTTTTGATGCATACATCAAAACGATGGGCGAATCGAAACCCGCTTTCTCCCGCACGATATAACTAACCAATCTGAACCGGAGTCACTGACATAATGAATACGAAACGATACGTCACAATCGATGGAAATGAAGCAGCCGCATACGTTGCTCACAAGCTGAACGAAGTCATCTGCATTTATCCGATCACGCCGTCGTCCAATATGGGAGAATGGGCGGATGAATGGTCCGCACAGGGCAGAAAGAATTTGTGGGGCACGATCCCCTCGGTAACCGAGATGCAGAGTGAAGGAGGCGCTGCGGGCGCAATCCATGGTGCATTGCAAACGGGCGCAATGTCGACCACGTTCACTGCATCGCAGGGCTTGCTGCTCATGCTGCCGAATATGTTGAAGATTGCTGGAGAGTTAACCGCCACAGTCTTTCACGTTTCGGCCCGAACTGTTGCCTCGCACGCCCTCTCGATCTTCGGCGACCATAGCGATGTGATGATGGCGCGGCAAACCGGCTTTGCGATGCTTGCATCGAACTCCGTTCAGGAAGTAATGGATATGGCGCTGATTGCGCAGGCAGCAACACTCGAAGGCAGGCTTCCCGTTTTGCATTTCTTTGATGGCTTCCGCACATCGCACGAAGTAATGAAGATCGAGCAACTAACGGAAGACGATATGCGCGCGATGATCGACGATGAGCTTATTCGTCAGCACAGGATGCGGGCGCTCTCGCCGGAACACCCCGTTCTTCGCGGTACGGCACAGAATCCGGACGTGTTCTTCCAGGCGCGTGAGTCAGTGAATCCGTTCTACAACGCTTTTCCCGATATCGTTCAGAAGGCGATGGATAAGTTTGCACAAGTCGTCGGAAGGAAATACAAGCTGTTCGACTATGTCGGTTCACCGACTGCTGAACGTGTAGTTATCATCATGGGCTCAGGGGCTGAAACCGCGGAGGAAACAGTTGACTATCTGAACAAACAGGGAGAGAATATCGGGCTGTTGAAAGTCCGGCTGTTCAGGCCGTTCGACATGGCACGCTTCATCGACGCGTTGCCGAAGTCAGTCAAGAGTATTGCTGTTCTCGACAGAACAAAAGAACCCGGCGCATCCGGTGAGCCGATGTATCAGGACGTTCTTACATCGATTACCGAATCGTTTATCAACAACAAACTGCCATTCGCATTCCCGAAAATTATCGGCGGACGGTACGGGTTATCGTCGAAAGAATTTACTCCGGCGATGGTGAAAGGCGTGTATGATGAGATGAAGAAGGCGACGCCGAAGAACCACTTCACGCTCGGCATCAATGACGATGTGACGTTTACGAGCCTGGAGTACGACGCATCATTCAGCACGGAGCCGGATGATGTTGTGCGTGCGATGTTCTACGGACTTGGTGCAGATGGAACTGTCGGGGCAAACAAGAATTCAATAAAAATTATCGGAGAAGATACAGAGAACTACGCGCAAGGCTACTTCGTGTACGACTCGAAGAAATCCGGCTCGACGACGACCTCGCATTTGCGTTTCGGTCCGCGTCCGATCCACTCAACCTATCTGATCGAACGGGCAAATTTTGTTGCATGCCATCAATGGTTCTTCCTTGAGAAGTACGATGTGTTGTTGAATGCAATCCCGAACGCGACATTTCTTCTGAACAGCTTTTACGGTCCCGACACAGTCTGGGATCAATTGCCGCGGCACATTCAGCAGCAGATCATCGACAAGAAGATCAAATTCTATGTCATTGATGGATACAAAGTCGCACAGGCATCAGGAATGGGCGGGCGTGTCAATACAATCATGCAGACATGCTTCTTTGCAATCTCCGGCGTGCTGCCGAAGGACGAAGCGATCGCTGCAATCAAGAATTCAATCAAAAAAACATACGGCAAGAAGGGCGAGCAAATCGTTCAGCAAAATTACGCTGCCGTTGATGCGACACTTGCCAATCTCTTTGAAGTGAAAATCCCGGCAACGGTCACGAGCAAAATTGAAATGCCGCCGACTGTTTCCGATAAGGCGCCGGATTTTGTGAAGAACGTGACGGCAAAGATCATTGCAGGTTTTGGGGACTTGCTGCCTGTGAGCGCATTCCCGAAGGATGGGACATTCCCGACGGGATCTGCGCAATGGGAGAAACGGAACATTGCGCTTGAGATTCCGATTTGGGATGAAGCCGGGACGTGCATTCAGTGCAACAAATGCGGCATCGTTTGTCCGCATGCGGCGATCCGCATCAAGGTGTACGATCCGAAGGAACTCGTCGGTGCGCCATCAACATTCAAGTCGATGGACTACAAAGGCGTTGAATACAAAGGCGCGAAGTACACTGTGCAGGTTGCGCCGGAAGACTGTACCGGCTGCGGCATCTGTGTGGAAATTTGTCCGGCAAAGAACAAGCAGGAAACACGCTTCAAGGCAATCAACATGATCGAGCAGCCGCCAATCCGTGAACGCGAGCGGGCAAACTATGAGTTCTTTATGAGCTTGCCCGATGTCGATCGTCGGACCGTGAAGGCAGATTCGGTAAAGGGCTCGCAATTCTTCCAGCCGTTATTCGAGTACTCCGGCGCATGCACAGGCTGCGGTGAAACGCCGTACGTGAAGCTTGCAACGCAAATGTTCGGCGACCGGATGGTGGTTGCGAATGCAACGGGCTGCTCGTCGATTTACGGTGGCAATCTGCCGACAACTCCCTGGACAAAAAACGAAGAAGGACGGGGACCGGCATGGAGCAATTCTCTTTTCGAGGACAACGCAGAGTTTGGCCTCGGCATGCGGCTTTCCATCGACAAACAAAATGAGATGGCGAGAGAATTGGTTGAGAAGTTAAGGAGTGAGGTTGGCGACCAGCTTGCCAACGACATTCTCAACGCCAATCAAACAACTGAAACGGGAATTTACGAACAACGCGAGCGCGTTGAAGATCTAAAAAAGAAACTTATGAGCAACATCTCATCAGATGCGAAGCGGCTGCTGAGTCTTGTCGATATGCTTGTAAAGAAGAGTGTGTGGATTATGGGCGGCGACGGATGGGCATACGACATCGGGTACGGCGGACTTGACCATGTGATTGCTTCCGGCAAGAACGTGAACATTCTGGTAATGGACACGGAAGTGTACAGCAATACTGGTGGGCAGATGTCCAAGGCGACGCCACGCGCAGCTGTTGCGAAGTTTGCTGCGGCCGGTAAGCCGCTGGGCAAGAAAGATCTCGGACGCATTGCCATGCAATACGGCAACGTGTACGTCGCTCAAATTGCGATGGGCTACAATGACGCGCAGACCGTTCGTGCATTCATGGAAGCGGAAGCATACGACGGACCCTCGCTCATCATTGCGTACAGCCACTGTATCGCGCACGGCATTAACATGACGAAGGGGATGACGAACCAGAAAATGGCAGTCGAGTGCGGACACTGGCCCGTCTACCGCTTCAACCCGATGCTCGCGCTGGAAGGAAAGAATCCGCTGAAGCTTGACAGCAAAGCGCCGAAGATCAAGTTCGCAGAGTACGCGTATATGGAAACGCGCTACAAGATGTTGACGAAGAGCCATCCCGAAGAAGCGAAGCGTTTGATGAAGCTTGCTCAGGAAGACGTGGATGCTCGGTGGAAAGCGCTGGAGGAATTGGCAAGCGATGGGAATGGAGCGATTGCGAAACCGGCAGTGCCACCTTCACCATCTGCAAATTAGGTTTACATTTTTGTGGCGGAAGGGTAACATAGTCAACAATAATCAATCGGAGGCTGCAAGAGTCACGACGGCGGTGGAAACACGCACATCCTTCGGGCAGCTCATCAGCGGATTGGCCGTACAGATTAGCACGAGTTGATGGAGATTGAAACTACATGAAAGTCGATCAATCAATTCAGGATTTTGTAGACTGCAAGCGCATTGCCGTAGTTGGCTATTCGCGCAACAAACGAAAGTTTGGTAATTACGCGTATGCGGAACTCACACAACGCGGCTACCAGGTATTCGCAGTACATCCCACCGAAAAAGAGATTGCCGGTGTAGCGTGCTATCCGAATCTCAAATCGTTGCAAGGAAAGATCGACGGAGTTCTGGTTTCTCTTCCATCCAAACATGCAGTTTCCGTATTGGAGGAAGCTGCATCCATCGCTGTGCAGAACGTCTGGGTGCAACAGGGAGGCGAGTCTGCTGAAGTTGTTGAGGCTGCAAGGCGTTTGGGATTGAACGCAGTAACGAAAAAATGTGTGTTGATGTACGCGCCTCCCGTCCGGTCTTTTCATAGCTGGCACCGGTCGGTTGCAAAGCTGTTTGGACAATTATGAACTATTAACTATGTGAGGCATTATGGATTTATCAACGTCGTATCTCGGTTTGCATCTCAAGAACCCAATTGTTCCTTCAGCAAGCCCGCTTTCGTATTCACTCGACAGTATGAAGCGGCTCGAGGATGCTGGCGCTCCGGCGATTGTCATGTACTCTCTCTTCGAAGAACAGATTGCGCATGAAGCAGCCGAGCTGAATCACTATCTCAATTACGGTACGGAGAGCTTTGCGGAAGCACTTACTTATTTCCCCGAGGCGCGTGAGTATAATGTCGGTCCTGACGAGTATGTGGAGTTGGTCCGCAAGGCAAAACAGTCGCTTGAAATTCCCGTGATCGGCAGTCTGAACGGTATCTCCATCGGTGGCTGGATTCAGTACGCCCGCAAAATTGAAGAAGCCGGCGCCGACGCGCTGGAACTGAACATTTATTACATTCCGACTGATCATCACGTAACATCCATGGATGTCGAGGACCGTTATCTTGAAGTTCTCCATGCAGTAAAGCGTACCGTGAATATTCCTGTGTCGGTGAAGCTGAGTCCGTTCTTCAGTTCGATGGCGTACATGGCAAAGCGGCTTGAACTTGCCGGCGCAAACGGATTGGTGATGTTCAATCGTTTCTATCAGCCGGACATAGATCTTGAGACACTGGAGGTGGTCCCGAACGTTGTGCTGAGTTCGCCCGGTGAAATGCGTCTGCCGCTGCGATGGGTTGCGATCCTCTACAGCAGAGTGAAATTGAGTCTTGCCGCGACCACCGGGATTCATTCAGTTCAGGATGTTGTTAAGATGGTCATGGCAGGAGCCGATGCGACGATGATGTGCTCTGCGTTGTTGAAAAACGGTCCTGCACATTTGACGAAAGTACTTGCCGAACTCGACACCTGGTTGCTGGAACACGAATATATTTCAATCCAACAGATGAAAGGAAGTATGAGCCAGAAATCTGTTGCAGACCCAGCTGCGTTTGAGCGGGCGAACTATGTAAAGGCGCTGCACTCCTTTAAATGACAACGAGCGAACAACACGATCACCGGCTGCGGAAGCAAGCGGCGCTCATCTCGGTGCTGGTTGGTTTCTGTATGCTCGGGATGAAAACCACCGCGTATTTCCTGACACATTCGGCGGCGATTCTTTCCGATGCGATGGAATCCGTTGTGCATGTATTTGCGACATCCATTGCGTTGTATAGCATCATTGTGAGTTCACGTCCCGCAGATGAATCGCATCCCTACGGACACGGCAAGGTGGAGTTCTTCTCCGCAGGACTCGAAGGCGGTCTGATCGTTGTCGCCGCGTTTGCGATTATCTATGCTGCTGTCCGCGATATGATTTTCGGAAGAGAGCTTGTTGATCTTGACATCGGCATGCTCATCATCCTTGCCGCCTCGGTTGTGAATCTGTTGCTCGGTTGGTTTCTCATTAAACGCGGGAAAGCAACGGACTCGCTCACCCTCGTTGCCGATGGCAAACATGTTCTCACAGATTCGTATACCAGCTTTGGCGTTGTTGCCGGACTCGGTCTCGTGTATCTTACGGGCTATACAATTCTTGATCCGCTCGTTGCAATTGCCGTGGCGATCAACATTTTGTTTTCAGGATACAAACTCATGCGCGTATCGGTCGGCGGTTTAATGGACGAAGCCGATCGCCCCACTCTCGAACGCATTCACGAAATAGTCAACCGGCTGCGAACGAGTGAATGGATCAATATGCATCACCTGCGCATCATACGCTCTGGCAGACTGCATCATCTGGACTTCCATTTGATTATCCCGTTTTACTGGAGTGTTGAGAAGTCGCATGCGTTTCAAGGCGACATTGTGAAGAAGATTTCTGCAGAGATGAAAAACAATGCCACCGTTTTGATTCACCTTGATCCTTGTATCGAAGCATATTGCCCGCATTGCCATGTAGCTCCTTGTCCCGAACGGCAGGCACAGTTTGTTCAGGAGCCGGAGTGGACAATCAGTTCCATGATCGGCGATCCGCCATTTATCAGCGATGGAGATGAACGAGACACGCTGACGAATATTACCAACGACAACTCAAAGGAATAAATAATGATACGCAAACAGGAAGCACTCGATTACCACTCAGTGGGACGGAAGGGGAAGATAGAAGTCGTTCCATCCAAACCATGTCAGACGCAACGGGATCTCTCGCTCGCCTACACACCCGGCGTTGCCGAACCATGCAGAGAGATAGAGAACAATCCCGAGGATGCATATTTGTACACGGCGAAAGGAAATCTCGTCGCTGTTGTTTCAAACGGAACTGCGGTACTCGGACTCGGCAATATCGGAGCGCTTGCGGGCAAACCCGTAATGGAAGGGAAGGGAGTGCTGTTCAAAAGATTCGCGGACATCGACGTGTTTGACATTGAACTCAACTCGCAAAACCCGGACGACATCATCAAAGCCGTGCAAATGCTCGAACCGACGTTCGGCGGAATAAATCTTGAGGATATCAAGGCACCGGATTGTTTCTACATAGAAGAGTCACTGAAAAAAACGATGAACATCCCTGTCTTTCACGATGACCAGCATGGGACGGCGATCATCAGCGCGGCGGCATTGCTCAACGCAGTCGAAATTGTCGGGAAGAAACTTGGAGAGGTGCGTGTAGTATTCAGTGGCGCAGGTGCTGCCGGGATTGCGTGCGCCAAGTTGTACGAAAAGCTTGGTGTGAAACGGGAGAATATGCTGTTGGTCGACACGAAAGGTGTCGTGTTCAAAGGCCGGACCGACGGGATGAATCCGTACAAAGAGTATTTCGCTGTCGAGACAAATGCACGTTCACTTGCCGATGCAATGAGAGGAGCCGATGTTTTCTGCGGCGTATCGGCGAAGGATGTTGTTACAAAAGACATGGTGAAATCCATGGCGGATAATCCCATCGTCTTTGCAATGGCGAACCCCGATCCGGAGATTACCTACGATGACGCAATCAGCGTCCGCAAGGATATTATCATGGCGACAGGCCGGTCGGATTTCCCGAATCAGGTAAACAACGTGCTCGGATTCCCGTTCATCTTCCGCGGGGCACTTGACGTCCGTGCATCCACCATCAATGATGAGATGAAGGTTGCGGCGTCGTACGCGCTGGCAAAACTCGCGAAGGAAGATGTGCCCGATTCCGTTATGCGCGTGTATGGTGGGAAGAGAATTGAGTTCGGACGGGACTACATCATTCCGAAGCCGTTCGATCCGCGTGTTATGCTGTGGGAAACCGTTGCAGTGGCAAAGGCGGCAATGGAAACCGGGGTGGCACGCCAGCCTATTGCGGATGTCGAAGCCTACAAGGATTCGCTGCAGGCGCGTCTCGGCAAATCCCATGAAGTGATGCGCTTCTTTACCCGCAAGGCGCAGAAATCACCGAAGCGGATTGTGTTTCCCGAAGGTGAAGAAGAAAAAATACTTCGTGCCGCACAGATCATCGTCGATGACAACATCGGACAGCCCATACTACTCGGCAGCCGCACGCTCATCCATCAACGAATCAAAGACCTCGGACTTGAACTTGACGGCGTGGAGGTAATCAACCCGTCGAAGTCGCCGAAGTTCGATGAGTACGTGACCGAATATTACAAGATGCGCCAGCGGAAGGGCGTGACGCGGTTCGCGGCTGAACGTCAAATGGCGACGCATAATGTATTCGGCATGATGATGGTGCAGCGCGGAGACGCGGATGGCCTAATCTCCGGCCTTACGCAGCACTATCCGGATACCCTACGCCCCGCGATACAGATTATCGGGACTCGTGAAGGAGTAAAGAAAGTTGCAGGACTTTACATGATGATCTTCAAGAACCAGACGATCTTCATTGCAGATGCAACAGTTAACATCGAACCGACGGCGGAGGATCTTGCGGAGATTGCACTGCTGACTGCGGAGAAGGTGAAGGAATTTAATATCGTTCCGAAGATAGCGATGCTTTCGTTCAGCAGTTTTGGCGGTACGAATCATCCACTGGCGACGAAGGTACAAACGGCGGTGAAGCTGGTAAAACAGCGTGCGCCCGAACTCGCCATCGACGGAGAGATGCAGGCAGATGCGGCAGTATCACCGGAAATTCTTGAGGAACTTTATCCGTTCAGTCCGCTTCGTGGCGGCGCGAATATCCTGATTTGTCCAGACCTGACCTCGGCGAATATCGCATACAAACTGCTGAAATGTTTAAGCGGTGCAGTTGCAATCGGTCCGATCCTTATGGGAATCAAGAAGCCGGTGTACCTGCTTGTGCCGGGGAATGATGTGAACGACATAGTGAACATCACGGCGATGGCAGTATTCGAATCGCAGCGTTTGCGGGACGAAAAACTGGAAGCACGACCCGCTGCAATAGTTCACGACAAAGAAACATTGTCCCTTACTGAAGCATAACAGAACGCTTTATTTCAACACGTAGACCCTCACCGTCGCAACCGGTGAGGGTCTTTCTGTTTTACGGCTTTGATTGCTTATATTGGTACGAATTCCTCCCGATGAAATGAACTCCAGGAAATCGATTTGACGCTTCGGAAATTCTTTCTAAAATCCCTCGGCGGAAAAGCGGACGTGCTTGACCCGTCGGAAGTCGATTTGGCATCTTGCAACTCCATTCTCGTAATCCGCCAGCATGATATGCTCGGTGATTTTCTTCTCGCGACGCCGGTCTTTCAGGCTCTCCGAACAAGTTTTCCGCAGGCGAGGATTGGTGTTGTCGTTCGCGAATATCAGATGGATTGTGTGGTGAACAATCCCTACGTCGACGAAATCGTATTGTTCTACAGGCAAAATCATCGGTGGACGCCGTCGAAGCTCTACTCTTTCTGGAAGCAAATCCGCAAGCGTTGGGACATGGCGATTGTTCTCAATACTGTCAGCCATTCAATCACCAGCGACTTGATAGCATCGTTCAGCGGGGCGAGGTACGTTGCAGGATCAGAATTCCCGGCGCTTGCCGGATTCGACTCGCCCATATTTTACAACATCATTTCCGGATACACGAAAGGGTTCCGCCATCAGACTGACAGGAATCTGGATATTGTTCATCCTTTGGGCGTTGATGCAATCTCCCGTAATGAGCAAATGTTCTTGTCCGGTGATGAAGAAGAGGCGGCGTGGCGCGAGTTGGAGGAGTCAGGAATCAACAAAAATAAAAAGCGGATCGGCCTTCATCTCGGTGCGGGCAAGATAAAGAACCGCTGGCCGGTGAAATCATTCGCTTCGCTGGCAACAAGATTGCAATGTGAAAAAGACGCGCAGATACTTCTCTTTTGGGGGCAGCAGGAATCCGAACTTGAGAAAGAATTCAGCAGGCTCATTGACTTTGATATTGTCCGTGTTCCGCCGGGAGGAATCAGGCAGTTGGCTGCGCGCTTCAGAATGTGCGACGCGGTTGTTTGCAACGATACTGGCGTAATGCATATCTGCGCTTCCGTCGGCGTTCCACTTGTTGCGGTGTTCGGCCCCACTGATCCGGAGGAATGGAAACCGGTAGGATCTCATTTCGTTGCAATACGCGCCAGGGATAATACAACTGAAAGTGTCCCGGTCGACGAAGTGTATGCTTCACTCTCATCTCTCATTGAAGAGGGAAAGGAAAACGTCCATGAAAATTCTTGACATCGGTTGCGGGCCGCATAAGAAAAAGGAAGGTTCGATCGGGCTGGATAAACGTCCGGCACCTCATGTTGATGTCGTTCACGACCTGAATAACTTTCCGTATCCGTTCGCGGATAATGAATTCGATTACGTGGAGATGTCACACATAATAGAACACGTTGACCGGCCCCTGTTGCTGATGAACGAAGTGCACAGGATAACGAAAGACAATGGGACAGTCCGGATTATCACACCGCATTATACATCACAGCTTTCCTACGGCGATCTTGAGCACTACCATCATTTCGGCTGGATTACGTTTGCGACGCTGCAAAATACGGGGTTGTTCAAAATAAAAAAACACAAGCTCTGGTTTACAGACATCTACAAAGTGCTGGGAATCAGTCTGCTGGGGAATTGGTTTCCACGTCGGTGGGAAAAATATTTCGGCTTCATGTTCCCGGCATTCTATATCGAAGTGTTCCTCACGGTTCACAAGGATGCAAAGGGGAAGGATCTCATCAACGACTATATGTATTAGCTCTGTTGCTGAAAAAGGCCTTCGCGTTCAGCAACTTTTTCTGCCCCTAACACCAACCCCGTAACTGCCCAGACGACCATTATTATTTCCGCGTCGCCGAAGTTCCATTCGAACATCCCGTTCACATGAAATCCGGCAAACATGGCAAGCGCGCCGAGGGCAAGCGATCCGTGAAACCATTGAGTGTGCAACTGCTTTTCGATTCGTGAGATGACCAGCCATAGTTTGATGAACAGCGCTGCGAGCGCGATAAATCCCAGGCTGCCGATGGTGACGAGCACCGTAATGATATTGTTGTGCAGATGTCCCTCGACGGGCCAGTCCGGAGGTGCGTACTTCGTCCACACGTTGTCGATGCCGATGTCGCCGATTCCGAGAATGGGATGGTCGAGGAATATGTTCCAGCCGACCTGCCACATATGGAGCCGGGAAATATTATTCACGTGGTAAGGATTGAAAATGCTCGACATCCTTTCCTGCATCTCCGGCGATGAGAACATTACTCCCGCACCAATAATAATAATTATCGGAAGAAAGATTTTCTTTGCGCGGTACGTGCCGATGATGATTGCACCCGCAAGAAAGCCCAGCCACGAACTGCGTGTGAATGTGAAGAACAGATTCGTTGCGACCGGCACCATCGCAGCAAGGGCAAGCCAGCGGATTTTTGGCGGAGTTTTTGCGTGCACCACAAACGGCAATAGCAGCAGCATGCCGAACATCATCATCCCGCCCGCTGTCATGTACATCTGAAACTCCCGCAGCCGTCGCTGGAATAAAACGTACTCGTGAATGTGAAGGATTACATCCCGCAGGCTCCACAACGAAACAAAGACAACCGACGCGATGAACGCACCTGTGAGCAGTTTCAGCGTCCGCGTATTGCCGGTGTTGGCAAAGATGATGTAGATGATCGGAAGCAGCGTTATCCGGCGGTACATGTACAACATGGACTGTGGCTGATTGTATGCAAAGATGGTGGACAGCGTTTCCGCGACGATGTATGCTGCGAGAAACATATCAAACGGCGTTCGGGGGAACGTGAATGATCGTCGCGCAATCATTCTGCCAACCCAGACAATTGCGGCAGAACCATATGCAATATTCATCGCCGCAATGGAAAGTGTCGATGCAAAGAGGAATATGATCAACAGTCCGATAATTATGATGTCGGACTTGTCCAGTGTATTTCCCGGACCGTCGGGCTGAAAGCTGTTTTCCGGCGTCATGGTTTCTCGTGGTTGGTTATCGGTGCGATGAGCAATTACAGGCTTGAATGAGAAGTGAATTAAAATGCGATTCAAATTATCCAAAAAGCACATGATTCTCAACCTTGCAATGGAACCAAGTCACGCTGTAATACATCTATTCAGCATCCAATCAACGTTCGCTGAATAGATTCTGAGCAAGGCATTTAAGAATGACGTTTGCTTCGTTCACATTACCGTTCCCTCACCGGCTTGCACAAGTCTTTCGTTCTTTCTATTCTACACCAATCCTGAATTGCGGAACGTTCATGAATTCCCTTCCACCATTACAACTTCTTTTTGATTCCAATCGGGGCAATGATCTCATCTTGCCTCCCGATCTGGAGGCGTTGTACGGCCGGTTCGGCTTTCCGCCGCGAACTGATCGCCCGTATATCATCAGCAACTTTGTCAGCACGATTGACGGTGTCGTTGCGCTCGACGCTCCGGGCAAAGCCACCGGCGATGTTATCAGCGGCTCGAATGAACAAGACAGCGCGGTGATGGGTTTGCTGCGCTCGGTTGCCGATGCCGTTATTGTCGGGGCGGGAACGCTGCGCGCTTCTCCCAAACACATCTGGACTGCGGAATACATTTATCCTCCGCTCGCGTCCGCGTACGGTTCGCTACGGCGGACCGTCACGCACGCACCCGCGCCGTTAAACGTCGTCGTGACAGCCAGCGGCGTTCTCGATCATTCAATGCCCGTGTTTCAATCAGGCAACGTGCCCGTACTGATTATTACCACGGAAGCAGGGGAGAAGCTTCTCAAAGAGTTTTCACTCTCAGCTACGGTGAAGGTGATTGCTCCGAGAAAAGCCGGGCATCTCACTGTCCATGAAATATTCGCCGCCATCGCTGTCGTTCTTCCTTCAGCGAAAATAATTCTCGTTGAGGGCGGGCCGCATTTAATGGGTGAATTATTTGAAGAAGGGTGGATGGATGAGTTGTTCCTGACGCTTGCTCCGCATGTTGCGGGACGGATCAGTTCGGTCGAGCGGCTTGGAATTGTCGCGCAGAAAGTTTTCGCTCCGGATAATCCCCTCTGGGCGACGCTGGTTTCAGTGAAGCGAGAAGGAAGTCATTTATTTTTGCGGTATGCGTTTGAGAGATGAAGTCGTTATCTGCCTTGTAAATTCCTAGCGCTTCCGATTGCGCGTGCACGAGAAGTTGGTTGCAGAAATCATGTCTCCAACTCTTTGTGAATGCAGTCAGCGGCAAAGTCTACTTCTTTTTCAGTATTGAAAACATGCAGCGAGAACCTGATTCCGTTGAACCATTGTTTATGTGTGGGACGGATGCTGAGTTTATGCTTATCCAACAGCATTCGCACAAATGAAGTTCGTTCAACTGTTTCGGGGATCAGGCACGCAAGCATCGGAGAAGCCAAAGGTCCCGCCGGCGGACTCACGATTGTTACGTTCTTCATTCCGGACAGTCTCCCATACAGCCTCTTCCGAAGCGCGATGTTGTGCTCTTCGATGTTTGTAATGCCGGTAGACTCGATATACTCAATGGCTTTGCCAAGTCCCAGTATGCACGCGAGGTTTACCACACCGTTCGAATCAGTGTATGTGTTGTACGATTCCTCGAACTGCATCGGGCGAATCGTCTCCTGCACTTCCTTCGATAAATACAAAAGCCCCGTTCCCTTCGGCCCCATCAGCCACTTGTGCCCGCTCGTGGCGTACGCATGACATCCCAGCTCTTTCACGTTGACGCGGATGCCGCCTGCTGCCTGTGCTCCATCCACAATGCAGATGATTCCTTTCGCACGCGCCATCGACGAAATTTCCGCGACAGGCATCCGCAGTCCGGTGGATGAAAACACATGGCTGATGCTGATGAGCCTTGTTTCTTTTTTGATGCCGTCACTGATCCTGTTAAGTATTGCGGCCGCATTGTGTTCTTCCGGGGGAATCGTGATGATGTCGAGAGCCGCGCCGTAATATTTTTCAAAATATTTCCAGCCGAGCAAACCTCCGCCGTGTTCCTGGTCTGTTGTAAGGATACGGTCGCCGGCCTTTAGCCGCAAACCCTGCGCAACAGCATTCATCCCGTTGGTCGTGCTATGCGTAATGATAATTTCGCTGACATCGCAGCCGAGAAACCGCGCCGCCGTGGTTCTTGTTTTCTCCGCCAGCGATTCCGCGCCGAACTTTCCGTAGAACTTTACCGGCAGTGTCTCGAGTTCTTCCCATGCTTTCTTTGATTCTTCGATTGTTTCCCTGCGGCAGGGCCCAAGCGTTCCGGTGTTCAGATAAACAATTCCCGGCGTAAAGAGATATTCGCTGTTGGCTTCCTGATTGGAAGTTGATTGAGCTTGGGCAGTGCGAGTGAACGCATTGAGAAGAATCCCTCCGCCGGTGCCGGCTGTGAGGGCGCCCAGAAATGCTCTTCTGTTGTAGTTACCGGGTTTCATGATGAGTGCCTATTGGTGATTTTGTTTATTGCTGTCTGCCAATTACTATTCGTGTAATCCCTTGCCGCCGAGAATTTGCCGCATATGTTTTTCCACCCTTGACGCACGCGTTTTGGATTGTTTGGGTGCAGAAAAATAAAGAATATATGCCCGTTGCCGTCCCGGCGTGAGCGCCTTAAAGGTAATTTTCAGGGAGGGGACTTCATCGAGTTTATGTTGAAATTCCTCAGGAATAATAAATTCCGTTGTCTTCTTGAATTTCACTTTCAAACTGGCCTTTTCCACTTCAATGGCTTCTTGAATATATTTTTTCAGGATGGCTTTCATCTTCACGATTTCCCGGACACCGGTGAACCGGATCTGCCGCGCTGCCTGCACATTCTCCGTTTGCTGGACCAGAATACCGTTGGGGTCGTGTAACAAGGCGCCTTTGAAAAATAACAACGCACAGTATTCCTTAAACACATGGATGAGAACGATGTTGTGCTCTTCAAATGTATAACAGGGAACGCCCCACTTCAATTCTTCGGTCAGCCCGCAGTCAAGAACAATCATTCTCAGTTTCCTGATCTCTTCCTGCCACGTTTTGGCTTTGTTAAAATAAAAATCAACTCTCGGATTCATTCTGCTCTTTGTCATTGTATCAACCTCGAAATCGTGATGTTCAAGATTCTCTTCCTTTTATCGCCCAAGCCCTTGCTATCAAATTGATCGACCCGTCGCCGGCAATCGGAAGAGCAGAGCGAATTCGATCCCGCAAGCGGACACGCCCTTCTTCACTCAATGACATCGCATAGCCGGGAGCCGGACCTTGTCCGCCCAAGAACGGCAACCAATAATCGTCAAAGTTCTCAAATCTGGTTGCAACATCAATGGGACAAACCTCCACATTCTGAAGACCAGCCGCAATAAACAGTTCTCCCAGAGGCTCAGCGTTGCACAGTGGAAAACGGCTTCCTTCATCGAGCAGAATCGCTGCCTCATCCACAGCCACCGCAGCATCCCAGAAATAGCGCATGAGTTCCATCTTGTCGGCATAATCCCACACATATGCGCCGATGATTCCGCGCCGGCATACCACGCGTTTCATTTCGACAACGCCCCGCGCAGGATCAGGCACAAAATTCAAGGCGAGTCCTGATACTACAACATCAAAGGAATCACCTGGAAGTTGCAGCTTCTCAGCTGTGCCGACTAAGAATGCAACACGCTCGTCATGTATCATATCACGTGCGAATGTTATATGGCTTTGCGAGGGATCGGCACCCTGCACGGTGGCAGGAGATGCAAGCTCGAGAATCGTCCGAGTCAACGCGCCCGTACCGCAACCCACATCGAGCCAACGTTGTTGGGGAGGTGCGTTAAGCCAACCGATGAATTCATCAGCGACGAGTCGGCTCCAGCGGCCGATGTAACGCTGATACGATTCGCCGCTTTCCCATGACTCGGGTTGACCTGATTGTTCCTTAATGTTTTTCATGAGTATTGATTCGTCCGCGTGTCTCTGAGAATAAGAATGTTTTACCGCAAAACAACTTGGCGCCCATTATGGACGCTGCAGCCGAAAGATATCTCCGCCCGATGAAAATGTCAACGGCAAATGCTTCCTGGGAATCCACGCCATGCTGTTGAAGAGGCGCTGAATTAACCGGCAAACACTTGTTTTTAGTCCCGCATCTCCATACGTTTCAGCCGGAAAGTCTACGTTCTTTTTCAGGACATTGCATGAGAGGTTATCTCTCGGGACTTTCTTCCTTCCTGCTCTTCATTCCCGTTATTCTCTGAGAATCCTCTCCTGTATTACCTGCTCATGTCACAAACATCCGAAGGAGAAAAAATCATGAACTCTGTTGCTGCATCACCACTCGACCAAAAAGTGACGACGAAGGTTGAGACGCTTACTATCACGGATAATCGTACTGCAAAGACGTACGAGATTCCGATCGATAATGGAACGATCAAAGCCATTGACCTCCGCCAGGTGAAAGTGAACGCTGATGATTTCGGACTGATGACGTACGATCCGGCATTCATGAACACCGCATCATGCAAAAGCAAAATCACATTCATTGACGGCGATAAGGGCATACTGCGTTACCGCGGTTATCCGATTGAAGATCTCGCGGAACGCTGCTCGTATCTTGAAGTCGCATACCTGCTGATTCACGGCGATCTGCCGAACAAGCTGCAGCTGGATGAATGGACACGAAACATCACAACGCACACATTCGTTCATGAGAACGTCAAAAAATTCATGGACGGCTTCCACTACGACGCGAATCCGATGGGAATGTTTGTCAGCACCATCGGCGCGCTGTCAACATTCTATCCTCTTGCAAAGAAAATCCACGATCCGCAGGAGCGCTTGCTTGCAACCTACCGGCTGATGGGAAAAGTCCCGACTCTTGCGGCGTTCGCGTACCGTCATAGCATCGGCATGCCGTACGTCCATCCGGACAATGAACTCACGTATGCGGAAAATTTCCTGAACATGATGTTCAAAATTGCCGAGCCCAAGTACAAACCGGATCCTGTGCTGGCAAAAACGCTGGACATACTCTTCATCCTTCATGCGGATCACGAACAGAATTGCAGTGCGAACGCGATGCGTGGTGTCGGCAGCTCGCAGGTCGATCCGTATAGCGCAACGGCAGCCGCCGCTGCGGCATTGTACGGGCCGCTGCATGGCGGTGCGAATGCCGAGGTGCTGTACATGCTGGATGAGATCGGAAGCAAGAATAATATTCCCGCTTTCATCCGCACGGTAAAAGACGGCAAAGGCAAGCTGATGGGCTTCGGGCATCGCATCTACAAGAACTTTGATCCGCGTGCGCAGATCATCAAGAAGCTTGCGGACCAGGTGTTCGAAATAGTCGGCCCGAATCCGAAACTTGAAATCGCTCTCGAACTGGAACGTATTGCGCTCGAAGACGAATACTTCATCAAGCGCAAGCTGTACCCGAACGTCGACTTCTATTCCGGCCTGATCTATCAGGCGATGAAGTTTCCTGTCGACATGTTCCCCGTTCTTTTTGCGATCGGCAGAATGAGCGGCTGGCTGGCGCAATGGCAGGAGATGTTGCTGGATCCGGAGCAGAAAATCGCACGGCCCCGTCAAATTTATCTCGGCCATGACAAGCGTGACGCTGTTTCAATAAGCAAGCGGTAATTGTAAACAACGGATTGCTCCGACCTTGTGATTGATTGTCCAAACCAGGGAAGCGCAATCCGTTTTTTATTTTCCTTTATTACAGAAAAAACATGCGAACGATTTTCATGCTGCTTGTTGTACTCTGCGTCGTCCCCCCCGTATTTGCACAGACTGTCACGCTCAGCGGCATTGTCCGCGATACCACAACGCTTGCATCGCTGGATTCATGCCGCATCGAGATTGTGAACAGTGTCAACAGCACTGAACGCTATACCGTGTTCACGAACGCGAGCGGAGCGTGGTCGTTCACATTCATGAGCAACAGTGTCCGCGAAGATGAAGGAAAGGCCATTGCATTTTCGCTGGGACAGAATTATCCCAATCCGTTCAACCCGTCGACCGTCATACGCTTTTCGGTGCGAAGGGCGGCAGTGTTAACATTGAAGGTTCATACCATTCTGGGGCAGCAGGTTGATGAGCAAAGTTTCCCGCTGTCTCCCGGCGAGTACTCCGTTCCGTGGACGAGCAAAGGGGCTGCCGGCGTTTTATTTTATTCTGTTGAGATGAGCGGCCTGCGCCAGACAAGAAAAATGGTGCAGCTGGATGGCGGTAGCAATGGCGGATTCGGAGAGATCCGGCAATCGGGCGGCGTTACCGCGTTTCCGTCTTCAGTGACTATTTCTGATTACAAAATTCTTGCGTCGCATGTCGGATATGAACCCGATTCCGTTGTTGTTCCGTTCAACTCAAATACAAACATCAACTTCGCATTGCAAACCGTCCACCGCCGGGCGTTTTTCATCGACCTGCATAACGATGTGATGGAAGTGGCAATCGATGGATATCAGCTGGGCGTGCGGCACACGACTCATCATTCCGATCTTCCCCGATTTCGTGATGGAGGAGTCGATGCGCAAATAATTTCCATATGGGTCGATCCGAACCGGTTTCCTTCTACAGCATATCAGCAGGCAATGGTGATAATTGATTCGTTCAATGTGCAGGTCGGGCGCTACTCGGGGGAGTTGGCCCAGGCGCGCACCTCGGCAGAAATTCAGCAAGCAAATGCTGCAGGAAAGCTGGCAGGAGTTCTTGGGATTGAAGGCGGACATGCGATAGAAAACAATCTTACAAAGCTCATTTCACTGTATCAGCGGGGCGGGCGCTATCTTACGATCACATGGAACAACAGCACGGCGTGGGCAACTGCGGCGGCCGATCCGCTTTCTGCAACGCGTGGACTTTCCGATTTTGGCCGGCAAGTAATTCGCACGATGGATTCCCTCGGCATGATCATCGACGTCTCACATACAGGAATCAAAACGATCGAGGATATTCTGGCGATGACAACAAACCCGATTATCGCGAGCCATTCCGGTGCCCGCGCTCTCCGCAACCATTATCGCAATCTGACAGATGCACAGCTTGTTGCAATCGCTCAGCGCGGAGGAGTAGTGGGCGTTGTTTTTTATCCTCCATTTCTTTCTTCAACGAGCACTGTCAATATGGACACCGTCATCAAGCACATCGATTACATCAGGAATCTCATCGGCATCGATCACGTGGCAATCGGTTCTGATTTCGATGGGATTGAAGTCACTCCGGTCGGCCTGGAAGATGTCACGAAATTTCCATCTCTCACCATGGCGCTGATGAAGCGCGGGTATTCATCG
>JBKJJX010000141.1:0-5938 GCA_046597825.1 Bacteroidota bacterium
CTGTCGATTCGCTTCAGCAGGCGTTGCACTTCCGCTTTCTGCTTCGGCGTGCCGGGGCCGGCAACAATTTGCCGACCACTGTAAGTCGGATCCCCGAAGACCGGATGATGTATATGAGCAAGATGAACGCGTATCTGGTGCGTGCGGCCGGTTTTCAGTTTCAGTTTGATCAATGAAAGATATTCAAACTCTTCAATCACAGTGAATTCCGTGATAGCCTGCTTGCCCTCACGAACGACCGCCATCTTTTTCCGGTCGGATTTACTTCTGCCAAGCTGCGCTTCGATCGTTCCTTTTTGATCCTTGAATGTTCCCCACACAATCGCCCAATACTCGCGTCCGGCTGTTCTTGCGGAGAATTGTTTTGCCAGTTGCACATGAGCAAAATCCGTCTTCGCCACAACCATAACACCGGATGTATCTTTGTCCAGCCGATGCACGATCCCGGGACGTGTTTCATCATTTAATGTCGAGAGATGATTACAGTGATGCAGTAACGCATTCACGAGCGTACCTGTATAATTTCCATGGCCGGGATGTGTAACCATGCCTGCTGCTTTATTGACCACAAGCAGTTCATCATCTTCATACAAAATATCGATAGGAATGTCTTCGCGCTCAGCTTTTTGGGGCGGAGGTTTTGCAAGCGTTATGTGAATGACCTCGCCGGGACTTACCCGATGACTTGAGCGGGGCTTCTTCCCGTTCACCAGAACCGCTCCCTCGACTATTGCCCGTTGTACCTTATTGCGGGTCGCATTCTGCACATGATGAGTGAGAAAGACATCGAGCCGTTCCTTTTTCTTCCCTGCAGGAACGATGATTTCAATTTCGTGAGACATTGAATTGGGCTTACGTGTCGGATTTTCCGGCAGATGAGGAATCTACCGTCGGAGGAGGAAGAATAGCAGTGTCAAGCCGTTCGGCGGGCTCGCCAGCACCCGAAGTTTGGGGAACGGCGGCAGCTTCACTGCGTCGTTGAACAACCAGCAACAGGATAATGCCAACCGTGACCGCAGCATCCGCGACGTTGAACACCGGCCACCGGGAAAGAGAGTATCCAAAAATATGTATATCGAAAAAATCCACATCGAAGAAATCAACCACTCGACCGTAAAACAGCGGAGCTTCATGGAAGAGAAATCCGTAGAACGTCCGGTCGATAAGGTTCCCTATCGCTCCACCGAGAATCAATGCAAGCGAAATGCGAAAACCAAAATTTTCATTGCGTGCACGATACAAGTAATACACAATGCCGGCACTCAGCAGAATGGAAAACAGAGAGAAGAAAAGTTTTCCTCCTACATCAATCCCAAACGCCATGCCGGGATTTTCTATATACGTCAGCCTGAAAAAATCACCCAGGATAGGGCGACTAACCCCATACCGCATCCCCTCCCAATAAATCCCGAGGGAAGGAAGACTGATACCCTTTACCCACAGCTTGGATATCTGATCTACAATGACAATGCAAAACGAAAGCCAGAGAACCCTCACATGCGCCTCAGTTCTTCTTTTTGCTTAATGCGATCCGGCCACGCTCGCACGGCAGATTAGTGTTTTTGTATTCTGCGCATGTTTGCGCCGTAGGAACAGCTTCGAGCCGCTCTTTGGGAATAAGCAATTGACAGGCCCGACAGACACCGTAGGTTTTGTTTTCGATACGGACAAGCGCGTCATCGAGCTGGTTCACAAACTTGCTTCCGCGGGATGCAAACAAAAATGTTTTTTCGCGCTCCATCGCATCGGTGCCCTGTTCCATATGCAGTGAGTAAGTAGAATTCTCACTTACATATTCTCCGGTCGTCACGTCCATCATGCTCTCTTTCAGGGTTTCAAGCTCTTCCATCGTTTCCTTTTTCTTTTCGATGATCAGATCTCTGAACCGTTTCAGATCCCGGTCGGCAAATGATTTTACCGGCGGCGTCTTAACTGGCTTGCTTTGGGGCGGGACACTCTTCTTGACCGGTTTTTTTGCTGCAGACGCCTTGGCTTTCTTTAACGTCTGCGCACGTTTTGCCGCCTTCTCTTTCATAATCGCAATTGTGGTCTTTACGCCCGATGCTTTTACATTCTTTTTCGCCATCGCGTATTGCTCCTTGTCTGATTAGTGTGCGGTTAAGATCGGCGCTCGACTGTAATCTCAGCCGCTTCTCCGTTAATATCCTGCGTTGCAGTGTGCGTACCTGATTTGAAAACCGGACTGAACTCCACAGCAAGTGTTTCATTCCGGATGTAGTCAGCTTTATGTTGCAGAGCGAGCGAAAGCTTCTCCGATGCCTTGTAGAAAATGGCGATTCTGTCCGTCACCGCGAACCCGGCATCTCGTCGCATTCCCTGAACCCGGTTTACAAATTCACGGGCAAGTCCTTCTGCGAGCAGGTCGTCCGTCAACTCCGTGTCGAGTGCAACCGTCAGTCCGCCTTCCGATTCCACAAGCCAGCCCTGAATATCTTCGCGCAAAATCTCAATGTCTTCTTTTCCCACAGTGTACGTCGAGCCATTCACCGGCAGCACGTACGATCCGTTTCGTTCAAGCTCTGCGATCTCCGCTCCGCTCATTTCCTTGATTCGTTCCGCAACTTTTTGCACGGACTTTCCGAATTTCGGGCCAATGGATTTGAAATTCGCTTTTGCTTTTTTCTTTACAACGCCCGATTCATCACTCACGAACTCAATTGCCTTTACATTGATTTCCTCGAGAATCAAATCCTCCATCTGCTCAACAGCAACACGCTCTTCTTCATTTGAGATTGGAAGAATGATTCGCCGTAATGGCTGACGTACTTTCAAATTCGATTTCATACGCATTGAACGTACAAGCTCGACAATTCGCTGCGCACGCGCCATCTTGGATTCAAGTGCGGTATCGATGACAGATGTCTCGACTTCAGGAATCATGGCAAGATGAACCGATTCCTCCGTCTCACGATGCGTTACGCCGTTGAGATTACGGAATAATTCTTCAGCAATAAACGGAGCAAACGGCGCGGCAAGTTTCGCAATTCCTATCAAACATTCATAGAGAGTCTGATATGCCGCTGTTTTATCCTTACCAATTTCACTCTTCCAGAAGCGCCGGCGGTTTCTACGAACGTACCAATTTGAAAGTTGATCGATGGTGAACGCGCTCACACTCTTTGCCGCCTTCGTTACATCGTACGCGTCCATCATCTCTCCATATCGCCTGACGAGCGAATGAAGTTCAGAAAGAATCCACCGGTCAATCTCCGGGCGCTCGGCGACAGGAATGCGTGGCTCCGCATAGGTAAACTTGTCGATATTCGCATACAGCGCAAAGAACGCGTACGAGTTGACGAGAGTGCCGAAGAATTTTCTCTGCACTTCTCCCAAACCTTCGACATCAAACATGGTCGGACGCCACGGCGGACTCGTGGACACGAGATACCATCGCGTCGTATCGGCGCCGTACTTTGACAGTACATCAAACGGGTTAACTGTATTCCCTTTGGACTTGGACATCTTCTGTCCGTCTTTATCGAGAATCAACTCGTTGACAATGAGATTCTTGTACGCAGGCTGATCAAAGAGAAACGTCCCGATCGCATGAAGAGAATAAAACCATCCGCGTGTTTGATCAATCCCTTCGCAAATATAATCAGCCGGATATTGCTCGCCTGAATCGATCAGTTCTTTGTTTTCGAACGGATAATGCCATTGTGCAAATGGCATGGACCCGGAATCAAACCAAACATCAATCAGTTCGGGCGTTCGCTTCATCGTCCCACCGCAAGAACAGGTAAACGTTATGTTGTCAACGAACGGCTTGTGAAGATCGAGCGACCCAGGAACATTGTTCCCCTGCTTCAGCTCGGCAATACTGCCGACACATTTTTGTTTCTTGCATTGCTCGCAGACCCAGATTGGCAGCGGCGTTCCCCAAAACCTGTCGCGCGAAAGCGCCCAATCTTTATTTTCCTCCAACCAGTTGCCGAACCGGCCCTCGCCAACTTCCGGCGGCACCCAGTTGATTTGCTTGTTCAGCTCAATCATGCGCGCCGCATACTTCGTTGTGCTGATGTACCACGACTCGCGTGCATAATACAACAGCGGCGTGCCACAGCGCCAGCAATGCGGATAACTATGCGTTATCGTTTCTTTTCGGTAAAGAATTCCCCGCTGTTTCAGATTTTGAATGATAAGCGGATCGGCGTCTTTCACAAACTTGCCGGCGAAGTCCGTTACCTCGGAGGTAAACTCGCCGCTCTTGTTCACCGGATGAATTGTGGGAAGATTATGTTTCTTCGACGTCTGATAATCATCCTCGCCGTACGCAGGTGCCATGTGAACAATGCCGGAGCCGCCTTCTGTTGTAACAAATGGAGCTTCGACAACAAAAAATGCTCTCTTGTCAACAGGGTGATAATTGAAGATACGCTCGTATTCAAGTCCAACGAGTTCGCGTCCCTTCATTCTTTCTACAATGTTGTACTCACCCTCCAACACACCAAGACGGGCTTCAGCGAGAATCAGTTTGTCGCCTTTATGTTCGACTTTCACATAGTCAACATCAGGATGAACGGCAAGTGCGACGTTGGAGATGAGAGTCCAGGGAGTTGTCGTCCAAACCAGAAACGCCGTGTCGGGTTGCGACTTCAATCGCATCTTTACATAGACGCTCGGATCTTTCACGTCCTGATAACCAAGCGAGACTTCGTGCGATGAGAGCGGCGTTTCGCAACGAGGACAGTACGGCTGAATTTTGTAGCCTTTGTAAATCATCCCCTCGTCATAAAATCTTTGCAGCGCCCACCAGATGGATTCGATGTAGTTGTTCTCGAACGTAATGTATGGCTTGGACATGTCAACCCAATAGCCCATCTGTTCGGTCATCTGTTCCCATTCCGCCTTGTACTTCCAGACGGATTCGCGGCACTTCTGGTTGAACTCTGCAACGCCGTACTGTACGATCTCATCTTTGTGTTTGAAGCCGAGCGCTTTCTCCACTTCGATTTCCACTGGAAGTCCGTGCGTATCCCATCCCGCCTTGCGATGTACCTGAAAACCGCGCATCGTTTTGTAGCGGCACACAAGATCCTTCAAAGTCCGGCTCATGACATGATGAATTCCCGGACGCCCGTTCGCGGTCGGCGGGCCTTCGTAGAATGTAAAGCCCTGCTTTCCTTCACGCATAGAAATGCTCTTGTCGAAAATCCGGTTCTCTTTCCAGAACTTCAGGATTTCCTGTTCAACAGCGGGGTACGATAATTTTTCTGTGAGTTCTTTGAACATTAGTAATGCACAATGATTGTTTCGCTATTCATCTCTGGTACTTCATGGGTTTTATTCTCAGCCATTCGGACAAATCTCTTGGCAGTTGAGCATCGACAAGAAATTTCACGAAACGGCTCTATAGATATTCTTAACTTGCGAGAGCCGCGCAGCAAATTCCAAACACGCGAAGATATCATCTTTCTCCATATCCTTGTAATCGCTTAGAACTTCCTCATGTGACATTCCCGAAGCAAGCAGCTCCAAGATGTTCTCCACGGGATAGCGAAGTCCGCGAATAGTCGGCTTCCCGTGAGAAATTTCCGGATTGATTGTAATTCGATTGAGTAAACTGCCGTTCATCATTTCCTCACTTCAATTCAAATGTAACATTCACTTCAGCGTGAATGGACAACTCGCCGGTCATTACGGGAGCGGCACCGGAGGAGGCGTCCATCGAAGCCATACGCATCACGGGCATTGGACTTCCGCCACGGACGTTCTCACTAATCGTGATTACTTTACCAAGAGTCGAACTCAATTCCTTTGCCAACACCTCGGCGCGTGAGCGCGCATCAGCAGCGGCTTTGACCAACGCATCACGCTCCAGTTCGCGCTGTTTCGATGCTTCATATTGTAAACCGCCGAAACCTGATGCGCCGGCACCGACAGCTTTGTCCATGAACTCGCCCGCCTTGTCCATTAA
>JBKJJX010000187.1:0-13766 GCA_046597825.1 Bacteroidota bacterium
GGAATTTTCCTGCAGAAAGGAGCGGAGCAGAATAGCATCATTTGCAAAATCAGCCTTCACATTCGAGCTGATGTTATCGAGCAATGCAATCGCGTCTTTTATATTGCCGCCGAAATATGCAAGCTCCGCGAGACGGTACGTCGCCTCGTCCTGCTGATCGGGTGTTGCATTCTGCACGGCAACAACTTTACGGAATCGTTCGATTGCCCTTACAGTATCGCCTTTGGCCGTAAGAACTTCGCCTATCTTGAGCGTTACATCAAGCTGCACCGGATTGTTCTGCGGAACGAATTTTTCCACACTTTGAAACGAGGACAACGCCCCATCAAGATCAAAATATTTTTCCATCTGGATCGTACCAATTTGGTAGTACGAGCGCGCGGCAAATTCCGAGTTCGGATACTCGGCAATAATTTTTCTGAAATAATCGATCGCTGTTGCAAACCGAGAATTGGATTCGGGAATACTGCCCTGCATGGACGTTGTCTCGCGAAGCGTATCTGATTGAACGCTTAGTTCTTTCATCGCAAGAGCGTAACCAAACTTTGCGTACGGAAGACGCTGTGCCGAAAGAGGAATGTCAATCGCTTGCTGATATGCCCGGGCGGCGACTGCATATGCGCCTTCTTTGTATGCCCGTTCTGCAAAAGAATAAATTTCCGCACCCTGTGCATTCGAAGCCTTATCGATTTTCTTGTAGACATCAAACGCTTCATCGAACCGTTTCCCCTCCAGCAGCAGCCAACCAAGCAAACGATTGAGGGCAGGATCGTCCGAGCGTTTTTGAGCGGCAAGAGTGACCTCGATAGCTGCGTTGCGGGCATCCTCCTTTCCCGTAAACTGCGACATGCGGCCTTGAATATAGCCGAGCTGTGTCGGAGTTTGTGCGAGGTAGCGCAGGAACTCCGTTGTCGCTCCGGCATAATCCATTGTCACGGAAAGAAGCTGGGCAAGATCAAGCGTGAAGAGATTCGGGTCGCCGATTTCTTTTCGTCCGCGACGGTAAAGCTCGGCAGCTTTTTCAAGCAAGCGGTTTTCGAGAAGTGAATTCGCAACAAGCCGGTACACATTGGCGTTGGTTTTGTCTGTTGCGACGGCGCGGTCCCAGGAAGTGTATGCATCTTTTTCATTTCCTGCCTGATATTGCGCACTTCCAAGCATGCACAACAGATTGATGTCCTGCGGTGCGGAGGCAAGCCGCTGCTGAATCAAGCCGATCGCTTCGTCATATCTCTTCAGCTGAAGAAACGACCGGCGCAGTCCGTCGAAGATTACATAATTGGAGGGATCGACAACGAGGAGTTCTTTGTACAGCTTGACTGCATTTTCAAAATCACCGCCCTGTTCGTAACTCTGAGCAAGACGAAATCTGCTGTTCGTATCGTTGGTTTGCGCGGAAAGGAAAACCGGAATCGCCAGCAATAAAAATAAAAACCTATGTCGTTGTCTCATCGTCTTTCTGCACATTATCCACGTTTTCCTGAAATAATATATCAATTTTGATGGACTAAACAATATTGTCGGTGTGTTGCTAAGCCATCAGTGCTATGAAACAACATGAATTAATATGAGAATTTAATTGACAACCCTTTTAGCGAAGCAGTATATTGAACCAGAAATCAATCGACGCTATCCAACGATGCGGGCGCACCCCACTGGACAACCTCAAATCATAATTTGATTTCATAACGTTCTTCCTCATCTTCGTTGGCTTGGTGAAAGGAGATATCGAATGTCTACGGTAGCGGTTAGAATCTCAATTACTTGCATCCTCTTGGTTTCCCTCTCGCAAATATCAAACGGGCAAGACCCGCTGAGTTTTTTTCCGCATAGCACGGGCAACATGTGGGAGTACTTTCTGGCCGAGGGACCATACTTAATAGACACACTTCAAAGTTTTATGCTGCGGGATTCAGTCGGTACCGATGGTAGAATCTATGTGACAGAACGTTCAAGGCTCATCAACCCCAATGTGCACTTTTGGACAAAGAATTATGTAGTGGATACCACTCTCAAACAGGTATGGGGAGCTTTGGAATTTAGTTATGGAATTCTGTACAAATTGGAAGCACAAATTGGAGATAAATGGGTTAGAGCAACTCGCGGCGGCCCCCCGGGGTACGCAATGTGCAGAGTATACAGTGTTGAACAAGCTTTTTTGCTGGGAAGACAAACTACCATAAAACGTTTTGTTTTTTATCAGACTCGTGATTCAACAGATACATCGGGTGTAGTTACGGAAGTTCATTGGCTTGCCTCAGGGTTTGGCCTTATGTTCTTCACTTGCCCCGATTGCTTCTATTATATTTACTTAAAAGGGGCAGTAATAGACGGCGTTTTGTATGGGGACACTACGCGTATTGTTACTTCTGTCCCAGACTTCTCGACCGGTCTTCCGACACAATTCGAACTTTTCCCACCGTACCCGAACCCATTTAATCCATCAACGACAATCAAATATGACCTACCGAAACCCGCAATGGTCTCCCTGATTGTCTATGACGTTCTCGGCCGGAAGGTAGCAGAACTTGTGAACGAACAAAAAGCAGCAGGGTATCATTCGATAGTATGGAATGCTCCGATTGTTGCAAGCGGCGTTTACCTCGCACGCTTCACGGCCACGGATGCGAACGGGTACTCAAAATATTCGAAGATTAGCAAATTAATCTTGATGAAGTAGAATCCGGCGCTGAACAGTCCCCCGAAGGCGAACCCCGAATATGGGCTTCGCCTTTTTGTTTTCGGTAATATTCGCTGCCTTGCTAACCATTCGTCATTTCCGTACCTTTTTACAACCAAACATCACCAAGGTCAGATTCTACAACGAATCTCTTGGTGATTTTGTTTCTACGGAGTGTTTCTGAGTAACAAAAAAAATATAGCGATTCTCGGTTCTACCGGCTCCATTGGCCGCAGCACGCTTGAAGTCGCCGCTTGCTTTCCCGACCGGTTCCGCGCCACCTACCTGACCGCACACCGGAACATTGATCTTCTCCGGGAACAAATCCGCGTGTTCAAACCGCGGGGCGTTGTTGTGTTGGAAGAGTGTAACGCGTCAGTTCTACGGAAACTCACAAACGGAGCCACAGAGATTCTTGTTGGTGAAGAGGGATTATGTGATATTGTCGGGCGCGATGATGTTGACATGGTTGTCAGTTCGCTCGTCGGGTTTGCGGGATTGAAACCAACGTTACACGCTATCGAGGCGGGCAAAGATATAGCGCTTGCGAACAAAGAAACACTTGTCGTCGCAGGCGAAATAATCATGGCCGCCGTGAAGAAACATAACGTCCGGCTGCTGCCGGTGGATAGCGAGCATAGCGCAATTCTTCAATGTTTGCAGGGTGAAGACATCAAGAGCGTCGAGCGGCTGATCCTCACAGCTTCCGGCGGGCCATTCCGCACTCTGCATCAGGATGCGTTTCATACAGTCACTGTTTCCGATGCGTTGAATCATCCAACGTGGCGGATGGGAAATAAGATTACAATCGATTCCGCAACGTTGATGAACAAGGGACTTGAAGTGATCGAGGCGTTCTGGTTATTCGGATTGCCGCAAAGCAAAATCGATGTTGTCATTCATCCCCAATCCATCATCCATTCGATGGTTGAATTCAGGGACGGTTCAGTCAAAGCACAGCTTGGCATACCGGATATGAAACTGCCGATTCAATACGCACTGATGTACCCGGAGCGTCCGTCATCGTCATACAAGAGATTGGATTTTTCAGAATTAAAGCAGATGACATTCGACGAGCCTGATTTTGAAAAATTCAAATGTCTTGCGCTTGCATTCAAAGCGCTTGAAATGGGCGGAACGGCAACGACAGTCTTGAACGCCGCAAACGAAGTTGCGGTCGAAAAATTTCTGAAGGAAGAAATACCGTTCGCAGCAATCCCGGCAATAATTGAAGAAGCTCTGGCACAGCACACGCCTGCACACGGTGCAACGTTCGATGAAATTGTTCGTATTGATGCTGAGACACGCCGGAGTGTCCTTCAGCTTTCTGCGGTACATTAGTCAACAATAAGGAATGTCATGGAAATTCTGAACACGATCTTTTACTTCATCGTCACGCTGGGGATACTTGTTTTCATTCACGAGCTCGGACATTTCCTGGCTGCGAAACTCTTTGGAATGAGGGTCGATACTTTTTCTCTCGGCTTTCCGCCCCGTGCGTTCGGGAAGAAAATCGGTGAGACGGACTATTGCGTCTCGTGGATTCCCATTGGCGGATTTGTAAAGATTTCCGGCATGGTTGACGAGAGCTTCGACACCGATTATCTGGAACATGAACCGCAGCCGTGGGAGTTTCGATCAAAGCCAATCTGGCAGCGAATGGTGGTTATCTCCGCCGGCGTTATCATGAATGTCATCCTCGCGATAGCAATATTTTGGGGAATCAATTATGTGCAGGGCAAAACCGTTTGGGATACGACCGAAGTTGGATATGTAATGGAGGGAAGTACCGCGGCTATCGCGGGAATTCAAAGCGGCGACAAGATCCTGATGATCAACAATCAACCCATGGCCACGTGGGACGAGATTAGAAACCATGTCTATATTGAAAATATCGGTAACAACCTTCACTTCCTTGTTCAGCGGAGCGGTAATAAGGTTGAGGTAGATGTTCCGGAATCAGCGATGAAGGGAATGAACGACGCCACATTCGGCATCGCACCTGCACATACGGAAATTGTAATTGAAACGGTCGACCCGGGCAAGCCTGCAGATAAAATGGGATTGAAGCACGGCGATGTGCTTGTCGGGCTCGACGGAAATAAAATCGGCTCCGATCGCAAGGTGATCGATATCGTTAAGTCGCATGCAAACAAACCGCTTCAGGTTGAATGGCGCCGCGGCGACAACATAATGACGGGAACGGCGATTCCGTCAGAGAAGGGATTGATCGGCATTTCTCTCGCGGGCAGATATACCGGTCCGACGACCAAGACGGAATATTCTTTGCTCGAGGCTCTGGGTATCGGCACGAAAAACGCGTTCAATGTTATCACGCTGACCGTTCAAGGTATTTCACGCATCTTTACCGGCAAGGCAACGTTTGGTGAATCGGTTGCCGGCCCGATTAAGATTGCGAAGATCGCATCGCAGGCGGCGGAAGTCGGCGCGGTAACATATCTGATCATGATGGCGTTTTTGAGTATGAGTCTCGCATTCCTCAACATCCTTCCGATCCCCGCTCTTGATGGTGGACATTTGCTGTTTCTCATCGTCGAGGGAATTATCGGGCGGGAGTTGCCGGTGAAATTCAAATTGATAGTGCAACGCGCAGGATTCGCGCTTCTGCTTGCTTTCATGGCGTTCGCCGTGTACAACGACATCCGGAATTTTTAGCCGGAAGAAAGATTGAGAGAAGAGGAGAACCTGTGAGGGCTCTCCTCTTTTCATTTTATGTCATATAACCCATGCCTGTTGAGGGATAAACCCGTTGCTATCAAATGCAGATTTCCTTAACATTTGAGAGGAATTGCGCTGTCGAACTTGTCGAGAAGGGAATTATGAAACGAAACACCCGATTTGGAAAAAGCTTGCGGAGTATACTCGCTCCGCTTTTGTTCTTCCCCGTCTTTGCCGGCGCACAAATCTCGATCACTACTCTTCCCGCGCCTGTTAACGCGCTCAGCATTACCGATCTCGATTTCCTCAACAGCACGACGCCAAAGTGGCTTTTTACAATCAACATGTCCGCGCCGGGAAGAGTTGATGCCATCATGACCATCAATCTTGATGTGGAGCTTGCGGGCGGCGCATCCTACATGTCTGCCGCACAATTCATCTCCAAAGTTTTTCCCATTAACGGAAGCCGCACTGTTACCAATCTTGAACTTGGTAAGGGAAAGCCAATTCCCGATTCGATGTACATTTTTAATCAGAGCGCAAAGACAGCGTTTCAGGATGTTGCCTTGCCCAGCGGCGCAATGCCTGCCGGCAGTTATACGTTTCATGTGGATGTACGGACTGCGGATGGTTCATCAGGCGACACAAGGATTTTCACGTTCGTGCTTTCAAATCCATCGACTCCGATTTTGATGGCGCCTACGGACGGCGAGACAGTGGTAGAAGAATTTCCGTTGTTCGAATGGCAATACGACGGACCGCGGGCAACGATTGCAATTTTTGAACAGCTTTCCGGCCAGCAGTCGTTGGAAGAAATTGCATCAGGCACGCCACAGTTGACCGCCACGGTATCAACAAGATCCTTCCGTTATCCACCAACGGGCGCACGGGCATTGCAGACCGGCAAGCGATACGTCTGGTATGTAACTGGTTTGGTGGGAGTTGCCGGAGGAACGTCACTTCAGCTTCGCAGCCAGCCGCGATCGTTTACCGTATCGACCTCGCGGCGGAATTCAATTGGATGGCTTCTGCAGGAATTGGAATCGACCTTGCCGACAACATGGAAGCCCGTGTTCGATCAGATTCGCGCAGATGGACTTTCACCCTCCGGCACATATCGCTTTAACGGAGCTCCTATTTCCTTAACCGATTTGTTGAAGGTGTTGAACGAAATCCGTTCCAACCCCGAGTCGGTCAGTGCAGTGAATTTAGAATAGGACGCCTGAACATGAAATCACGACTACACTCATACGTTCTGTTCAGTCTCACTGCGCTCCTCCTGCTGGGGGCAACGCCTCCGCCCGAAATGGTTATCGGCCTGATGAGCAAAGTTATTTTGGACGTGACGCGGCAGGAAGTTGGAAAAGAATGGCAGATTGCTAAGCGGGGTGAAACTCTTCACTCCGGTGAACGTGTGCGAACAGGCGAAAAATCAATCGCCATCATCAAGTTCAAAGATAACAGCATGCTGCGCATCCGCGAGAAGTCGGAAGTTGTCTTGACGGGTACACAGCATGGAAATTCATTTTCGAAATCAACCGAGTTGCAACGAGGCGTGATCGGCTTCAATATCAAGAAGCAACAAACGGACGAAGAGTTTCGGTTCTCCTCACCAACCTCCGTCGCTTCCATTCGCGGAACAACCGGACAGTTTGATTCTCAGGATTCACTGGACAAGCTGATTGTCCTGGAAGGCCTTGTTGCGTTGACCAACATAAAATCATCGGAAGGGGCCGATGTAGCCGGGGGATTCACGGGCATCTCCACACCGGACGGAAAGTTGCAGGTACGCCCGTCCACGCCGGAGGAAAAGCTTGCCGCCCAACTTGCATCGCGTATCGGTGACCAGGATAATAAACTGGAGATCGATCTGAATGACGGCAAGGGCTCAAAGAAACAGATTGAAATCAAATTCAAATAGGCGCATGACACAGCTGCAGGCCCTGTCGTTCATCATACTCCGGGGCTTTCCTATAGTTTTACCTTCCTCACGCATCTCATGAACTTCTTCCCCGGCAGCGCCTGTAAAGCGGTGCGGTCTTTTCGTTTCGGATTTCTCCTTCTTGTTGCTGCAAGTTGTTTTCCATTTCTTTCGCCGGCCCAGGTTTCAACTGCCATCAGTTCAATTTCTCCCGCCGAGGCACAAAGCGGAATGCCCGTTACACTTCGCGCCGAACTGCAGCGCGGTGAACTGGTTGAGCGCGTGTATTTTGTTTACCGGACGTTCGGCGAAAGTGAGTGGACGCATGTTGAAATGCAACTACGCGGCAATACCGCAATCGTTTCCCTGCCGGCGGATGTTGTCCGGCCGGTGTACATCGACTATTATCTGGTAATCATAAACCGATCGGGAACAATGGAAGCGTATCCGCTGAACGACAGCCCCGAGCCGTTGACACGGGCACCCAGCAAAACGCTTCAACTTCCTGTTCGTCAAAAGGAAGAAGATCAGCAGGCAGTGTTTCTCAGTCCCGAACAAAACTCAACGTTTGAATCAAGTGATGTGCTGATTTCTGTTTCGCTTCTTCGTGCCGACTCGACCGTCGTCCGCCGGGCCACACAAATTGTTCTTGATGGAGCAGACGTCTCACAATATGCCGTCCTCAGCGATGACATACTCGTGTATGTTCCGGACAACCACGGCTTGCGCTTGAAACCGGGCCGGCACAAAGTAAGTGTCCTGCTTTTCACGCGAGATGGAAATTTGTACAGACAAGTCAGCACTTCTTTTAATGTGGTCGGCGATGGAAAAGCGGAAGAGATTGTCGAGGGCGCTTTTGTTTCCAATGGAACATTTGATCTGGAGATCAGAAATGAACGCGTGAATAATATTTCCACGTGGTACAAGCGGGGCGGCATGCGGTTCACGGGTTCGCAGGGAGATTGGCGTATCAACTCAAATCTGTTTCTTACTTCAGATGAACAGCCTGACAGGCAGCCTCAAAACCGCTATTATGTTTCCCTCGAATCACAATGGCTCGCGGTCGGATATGGCGACAGCTATCCGATGTTTCCCGATCTTATTCTCAACGGAAAGCGAGTCCGCGGGCTAAACTCATCGGTTCATCTCGGTGTGTTCAATGTGGATATGGCGTTGGGTAAGACCGTGCGTGATATTGATGGGGCGCTTCTTAAAGTTATTCCGATTTTCCAGTTGGGCACGGAACAGGCGGCAGATCCCACCGCAGCATATGCGCGCATCGACTCCCTTACTTGGGGAAAATACAGTTACGGAACCTATGCGAGAGACATGTTTGCAATACGCCCGAGTATCGGGTCGGGTGAGAAGTTTCAGATCGGACTCACGTGGCTGAAGGCGAAAGACGATCCCGGCTCCATCCGTTTCGGCACACGCCCGCAGGAAAATCTTGTGGTCGGAATTGATGCGATTTCCAAATTCGATAAAAACCGGATTCAACTCGCCGGCCAGGCAGCATTCAGCGCGTACAACAGCGATATCTCCAGCGGAAATTTTACAGATGCATATATTGATTCTGTCTATAAGAAGGATGCGGCAACAATCAAAGAGGCCCGCGATATTCTGAAACATTTCATCACCGTCAACGATAATCTCCGCCCGCTGTCATTCAAGAAACTGTCAACATTGGCGTACGACTTCAGCGTAACGCTGAATTACTTCGACAACACTCTCAAAGCATCATACATCAGCCGCGGCAGCGACTATAACTCGTTCGGCCAAACCTTCCTTCGCAAGGATGTCGCCGGGATTAATCTTCTCGACCGGTGGCGGCTTGTTTCCAACAACCTTTTCGTTACGTTGGGATATGAACGACTGAGGGATAATACGAGCGACTCAAAACTGACAACAACATGGTTCACAACTCTCAATGCCGCCGTGAACTACGACCCGGGCACCGATTTGCCAAGCTTTAGCGCCGGATGGACGCGGTATGTGAATGCGAATGACGCTTCAGGCCCCAACATCAACAGCGCTATCGATGACCAGACAAACCGGTTTTTCTTTCTTGTCGCGCACCGCTTTTCGTTGGAAGCCGCTCACACTGTTTCGGCAAGCATTTCTACTTCAAATAGAAATGATTACACCTCGCGGGATTATGACGTTAAAAATATTTCTGCTTCACTCAATCTGGATACAAAATATATTGTTCCGCTTCAGACATCCGTCGGCTATACGATCAATTACAACCGATTCCCTTCCTCCCCGGTGCCTGCAGTTGCAACGGAGCTCAACTACTCCTCCCTCTTTTTGTTTGCACAGTATTCATTCTTTGATGAAGAATTTGTTGTTGGCACCAGCTATAGCCCGATGTTTGGTGATTTCAAACGCACTGCACTCGACCTTAACATGCAATGGAACGCCACACCAAACTGGACTCTCCGGTTTCAATACAGCTACTTCAAGAATGAGGGAGCGTCAAACGATGATTTCGGCAGCCTCAAAATCCGCTACGACATATAAGCATACATGAAACCCTATATCCGCAAGTTGATTGTGTGCTCTGCCGTAACGCTGCTGACTCTTGTGCTAACGCAGGAGGAGATTCTGAATCTTCGCTGGTTCCAGAGACTCGAACTTGCTTCGCTGGATTACCGGTTTCTTGAGCGCGGCACGCGCATGCCGGATTCAAGCAAGATTGTCATCGTTGAAGTATCCGATGAGTCATTCAAATCCCTTCCGGAACGCTGGCCGTGGCCAAGATCGTACTACGCTCATATCATTCGCAATCTTAAGGCGGCGGGAGCGAGAACCATTGGCATCGATATTCTTTTGAGTGAACTGGACCAGCGTTCACCGGCGAATGACAACGAGCTGAAGTCCGCAATCCGCGAGACGGGTATTGTTGTCCTCGCTGGCAAGATGAACACGCAGGATGATAATTACGTGGCGGTGAGAGGAGAAGAGGATTTCGGTAACCTTTTTTTTCCGGTCGACAGCTCGCTGGGACTCGTCAACATTCGGAATGATGCGGACGGTGTCTACCGGCGGTACAGCCCGTTCTGGGAAAACAACGCGGCGAAGAAAGCTGAGCATTCCCCTCAGCGCATTCCCACATTCAGCTTCGCCGTCCTGAATAACTATTTGTCTCTCCCTCCACTTGCAACTGCAACGAATAATAACGACAGCTTCGAATTTGGCGGGCACACGATTCCGAAATTCGATCCATCGTCGATGCTTATTAATTTCTACGGACCGAGCGGAACATTCCAGCGCGTAAAATTTGCAGACGTGATCGACGATGAAACCATAACAACCACGGAAGAAGCAGGGACCGGACAACAAATCAACACATTCAGCGATCCTGAGTTCGGATACAAGAATGACGGGACATTCAGGGATAAAATAGTTCTGGTGGGCTCGACTATGCCGGAAGATCATGATCTGTTCCCCGTACCAATTGCCGGCAGCTCGAAAACCGATGGTAACCTGATGTATGGAGTCGAGATTCACGCGAATGTTATTGAGAGTATTTTGCGTAACGAATTCCTTGGCCGCCAATCGCGGCTCTCGGAAATCATTCTCATCATATTATTGTCGTTTGGGATTTTTTTTCTCACTTCTGCTCTGCGCAGCGGACAAAGCACGCGCCACTTCGTTCTGGAATTGCTGGCGTTTATTCTTGTCCTCTTCACAATTGGAATGATTGGCGTTGCGGGAATGATTTGCTTCATCAAGTTCAATCTCGTTATCGCTGTCATCGCCCCTATCGTTGCGGTTGTCGGCGGTTACATAGCGAGCACCGGATACCACTACGCCGTGGAGCGCAAGCAACGGGTGATGATCAAAGACATGTTCAGCACATATGTCAATCCGACCGTGGTCGATGAGCTGATTGCAAATCCGGATAAGCTGCGACTGGGGGGTGAACGACGTGAGTTGACGGCTCTGTTCAGCGACATCGAAGGTTTTACAACCATCTCGGAAAAAATGCAGACCGAGCAGCTGGTCGCCTTATTGAACGAATATTTCACGATGATGACGGGAATAATTCTGAAACACCGCGGCACATTAGATAAGTTTTTGGGCGATGCTGTCATAGCTTTCTGGGGCTCCCCGTTACCGCAAGAAGACCACGCGCTTCGTGCGTGCACCAGCGCACTTGAGATGCAGGACATCCTTGCAAAAATGAGGACGCACTGGCAAACACAAGGCATCGCGCCGCTCCGTGTGCGCATTGGTATAAATACAGGCGATATGATTGTGGGAAACATGGGTGGATTCGTCGGTGGAAAGCGGACGTTTAACTACACTGTTATTGGCGATAATGTAAATGTGGCTTCACGTCTGGAAGGTGCCAACAAAGAATATCACACCGGGATCATTGTCAGTCAGGTGACGTATGACCTGGTCAAGGAACAAATTGTGGGCAGGGAGCTTGATCTGATTACAGTCAAAGGGAGAACGGATCCCTTACGCATATATGAGCTCATCCAACTGAAAGAGAAAAATGTTGAGTCAGACCTCAAACAGTTTCTGGATTTGTATGCAGAAGGATTACGGCTGTTTAGATTGAAGAATTGGAAAGAAGCGGAGGCCACATTTCGGAACGCGCTGCTTCAAAAGGACGGTGATTATCCGACGGGTTTGTATTTGGAGCGGATAAAATATTTCACGGCTCATCCGCCGCCGGATAGTTGGGATGGCGTCTTTGATCTCCCGACAAAATAAAAGCGGACAAACAAAAAAGGGAGTACTCATTAGCTGAGCACTCCCTTTTTTACGACCAAAACAATTTCAGAATTCGTTTACTCGTTTAAACTCATCTGCTTCCAATGTGAACATCAATGAAACGCGATGCGTGTCTTCCAGGCGCTCACCCGCGGCCTGAGCAAACCGGGCGAACGAATAATCAATATTCAACTTTGGAAGATGAAGGCCGGCACCGAACGACATCTGCTTTACATCGTTGTACCCTACGCGGAATGCAACGACTTCTTTGAACATGAACTCCGTCCCGATGTGCGGATCGAAACTTACGGGCCCGAGAGCAAATGTCGAAGCTGATTTTCTGTTTTCAAATCGAATATCGAAATCGATTGCCGGCGCAAACCTTCCGCCGAACGCTTCGATGAAATATGCAGACCCAATCTTCATTGTGGGAGAGATGAGTTCGTTCGTGCCTGTGTTCCATGCAAGAAACGTTGTCGTTACATCCTGAAGGTTTACACCAAGAACAACATTCTCCACCGGCGTGTACCACAAACCAATATCGAACCCGATGCCGGTTGCAGAGGCATCTCCCAACTCACGGCGGATGACTTTGAGATTTGCGCCGTACGAAAAGTCGTCGGATTGTTTTTTGGAATATGTCAGATAGAAAGCCCAATCCGCTGCGTTGAAGTACTTGAACTTACTTTCGTCGTACGCACGGATTTTGGTCGGGTCAACGGTGTAATTGCCGTTAACGTCGAGTCCCGCGTTGCGGTTGTCAAGAATATCATCAACACCCAAACGCAGAACGCTGAGCCCCCAACTTGAACTCGGTCCGACCGGCATTGCAACTGCGCCGTAGTCGTAGTTCACGAGGCTTCCGTAACGCTCATCATGCATGAGCGAAATTTGCGGGTAGTTGATATGCGAGAGCCCTGCCGGATTCCAATATCCCGCCGTTACATCATTAGCCAATGCAACGAACGCACCGCCCATTCCCAGCGCTCGTCCGCCTACACCAAGCGAAATGAATTCGCCGGCATACTTCCCGATGCCCGTTCCCGCCAACGAGGCGGACGTCAACACAACCATCATCAACACACTTACAGACCAACGAGCCTTCATCGTTCACCTCATGAGAAAAAAACCGGTGTTCACCGGCAATTTGTCCTTGGGCGGTATGCCTTCATCGGAAGGAAAACCTGCGCAGGAGTAACTATTATTGCACTTCGTACAGGATCCTACTGTTTCTACTGATCAAATTCAGAAAATGAGCCTTCAAAGTCAAGAACGATTATCACGCGTTTACAGGGGTTCTGCCCCTAATTCACGGATCATAGCCTTAATCACCGGATGATCTTCATCGGAGGCCTGTGAGTCGTCGGAATTCTTCGCCTGCGCGGCAGATGGTTTCGCCTTGGAACTCGCGTTGGCCTCAATCCTTCCGCGACAGCCAAAAACCTTCTGCAGTATCTCGCCGAGCAATTCCCTGTTACGTGAAAGCGTGGAGCCAGTGAAATCGTTGGCGCTCACATGGATCACGGAACCCGTTACGCTGTTGACTGTTGCCGATTCAAGCGCAGTGCCGACATTGATGCGCTGCCGGCGGACTTCGGCAATAAATTCAGACCATCGCGAAATAACTTCCGCTTCCGAAAGGGAATTTTGTTTGGCTGGTTGCGATGGGGCTGATTCCGAAGCTGCTGATGGAGGCAGTGGACGCGTAAAAGACGGACGGGTAAATTTTCCCGGCGTTGATGCCGTTGCGGATACAAC
>JBKJJX010000158.1:0-11209 GCA_046597825.1 Bacteroidota bacterium
GTCGGAGTAACCGGGGCCAACGGCTCCTGAAAACAATTAAGAGACATGAGTGCCAATATCAGCAGAACAAGTAGCGGCGTTAGGTTTCGGGTATTACAGCGATCCATTTTAAAAAGCATCAGTCCCTCTAATAATAAATGTAGGCGTGTTGCCTTATCTGGTATTAGAAAAGCAAGAGAGGTGCCAATACAAACTGTGTTCGATGCACGTCACATGCGGATGCAGGAGTGCCGATTAAGAGGGATTATGAGTAGTCTCGAGAGATGATTTGGAGGAGTGTACGATCTCTTTGCGTCGCCATTTCTTCAAATCTAACGGAAGTATAGTGTAGTTATGAGGTAGCGGATCGGGTGATGTGAACGTAGGACAAAGTACGATCATCCTACATAAAACAAATCGCTCAACCATGTTTCAGATTGAGCGACTCATATGTGGAGAAGAAAATATTGCTACGGCGTTCAGTGAACTTTTTCGTCTTTCACCAGCGGCTGAAAACCAAAGTTTCCGCCGGGGGCATCACCTTGAATTTTTATCTCTCCAAATTTGCTTTCAAACTTGCTGATGTTATCCTGCAGAGCGTGAAGCAAAAGTTTCGCATGCTGGGCAGTCATGATCAAACGCGCATGCACCTTTGCCTTGGGGACGCCGGGCAACACGCGTGTAAAGTCAATGACAAATTCCGCCGGTGAATGCGTTATGATTGCGAGATTGGAATAGATTCCCTCCGCTTCTTTTTCACCTAACTCTATATTGATCTGTTGTCCGCCGGGCTGCTGTGGGTCATTCATCAAAATACCTTTGTTTGGATTATGGTCAGCCCTTACTTGCCTTCTTTCACAAGTTTGTCTGCTCTTTCGAAGGCTGCTTTTGCTTCTTTTGACATATTGAGATTTGCATAGAGCTTACCAAGTTGCTGGTAAATGGTCGCGTCGTCTTTTCTAAAGTCCGCCACCTTTTCAAGATATGGAACGGCCGCCTTGAATTTTTCCTTGTAGGTCATGTCCTGTTTTTCATCAGGCATCTTCTTCCCTTTTGCAGCCTTGCGTGCCGCTTCCAGTTTCTTGTCGCTTGATTCTTTTATCGCAACACCCCAGTTCAAATACGCAACTCCCAGATTATATGTAGCGTCCTTGTACATGGCATCTTTCTCTGCCGCTTCGTTTTCAACGACGGCTTTGAATTGTTCGATGCTTTCCTGGTACATGTCTTTTTTCAACAGATACACACCAAAAGCAAACCGACAAATGCGATTTGAGGGATCCGCTTTGACGCAATTGCTTGTCAGATCAAATGCCTTGTCATTCATCCCCGCCCGCTCGTATGCATCAATCAGGCTGATGATGTTGTCGACGTCTCCGGGAGACTTTTCATATAGTTTCTCAAATGCAACGGTGGAAAGCCGGAACTCTTCTGCAGCGCCTAAACTGTCCCTTGCCTCTCGTTTATCCCGGCCGGCCTGCAAATGCAGCTGACCGATCATCCGCACTGCTTCGACTTTCTTCGGGTCCTTTTCGAGAGTGGCTTCAAGCATTTTTATGGCATTGGGATAATCTTTTTTTCCGTAGTAGGATAGTGCCGAGACGTAATAATTCGCGGAACTGTCGGGCATCGCTTTAATCGCGAGCTTCAGCGAATCCAAAGCTGTATCGAGATATTGAACGCTGTCCCTGCCTTTATTGTAATACTTTATGCCGGCATTGTACGAGTCCACCCAAATTTTGAATTTGTACCGGTGGATTTCTTCATGATAAGTCTGGCTGACTTCCAACGACTTATTAAACGCATCGATCATTTCAGGATATTTTTTAAGTTCGAACCGTGCCTGTCCCAACACAAACCATGCTTCTTCATCCTTATCATCTTTCGCAATGGCTTTCAGCGCGCTGGATTCGGCAAGCGCCCATTCTCTTTGTTTGAGATATAACCGTGCAGAGGTCAGATACTGTGCACTTGCTGCTGATACGAACACCACCGCCCAGAAGAAAAGAATGATGGGGGTAAACCGTTTCATTGACGTCTCCTTGATTAAAAATATTTTTAAGTACAAAAAAATATATCCAAACATCACGTGAAAAACAACCAACGTTCGTTGACTTTCCAAGCCGTTTTGGTTACGTTTTCTATGTTTTCGTGTGGTGAGGTTCCTTCTTTCGAAGATGTAGCCTTCCTGATTCTTCCCAGTCCTTAACAGAATTTATGAGCAAGCAAACTTTTGTAGGACAACAATCCTACTCCAAAGGTCTCGAAGACGTTCCCGTCTGCGAGAGCAAAATCGGTTATGTCGATGGCGAGAAGGGGTGGTTGGTCTATCGCGGATTCGAGATTGCCGATTTGATCCAATATTCTTCTTTCGAAGAAACCTCATATCTGACCTTGTACGGAAAGCTTCCGACATCAGCGGAGCTTTCGTTGTTCAAACAAAAATTGATTCAGGCGAGGAATCTGCCAAAAGGAATTTTCGAGATCATTCAATCTCTTCCTTCCGATGGAAATCCTATGGCGGCAGTCCGGACCGGATTCTCTGCCCTGGGAAGTTTCGAAAAGAAAGCCGACAAGTTTGATTTGAAGGAATGGACTGAAATCGGAGTAAGGCAAATTTCTCAAATGGCGGTCGTCGTCGGGGCTGTCGGTCGTCGTCGGGCGGATCTGCCCGCCGTGCTGCCGGATCCCGGACTTGGACACACAGCAAACCTTGTTTGGATGCTCACCGGCAAAAAGCCAAGCGAGAAGATGGCAAGAGTAATGGACATTGCCATGATTCTACACGTCGATCATGAAATGAACGCATCAACATTTGCAAGCATGGCGGTTGCCTCCTCCCTTGCGGATATGTATTCGGCTGTGACCGGAGGGATTGCAAGCCTGAAGGGTCCGCTGCACGGCGGTGCGAACGAAGAGGTCGTGAAGATGCTGCTTGAAATTGGTTCGCTTGAGAATACAGATACGTGGCTGGATAACGCGTTTGCCTCAAAAAAGAAAATCAGCGGCTTCGGGCATCGCGTCTATCGAACATACGATCCGCGTGCTGTTATTCTAAAACAATATGCTGAAGAGGCTGCCAACGAATCCGGCAACGATCACTTATTCCGGATTGCGCTGCAGGTGGAGAAGCGGGTTGTGCAACAATATGGCAGCAAAGGAATTTTCCCGAACGTGGATTTCTTTTCGGGGATCGTGTACTACTGTTATGGCATTTCACCGGAACTTTTCACGCCGCTTTTTGCTGCAAGCCGGGTCACAGGCTGGGTTGCCCGGATAGTTGAGTATTTACAAGATAACCGGCTGTTCCGTCCAAGGGCAATCTACACCGGCGATCTCAAAGCTTCATATGTCCCGCTCGATAAGCGAACCTGACATGGAGTGTATCTTCTGTAAAATTGTACGGCATGAGCTTCCTTCTGAAGTGTTGTACGAGAACAGCAAGGTCATTTCAATTCTCGACATCAACCCGATTCATTACGGGCATGCACTTGTCATACCGAAGATGCATTGCCTGGACTTCCTTGATATTCCGGAATCCGATCTTCACGATGTACTTCATGCGACACAGATCGTTGCTCGCGCAATCGTCAAAAGCCTCAATCTTGAGGGGTTTAATATTTTTTCAAACAACGGAAAGATCGCTGGACAATCGGTCTTCCACTTTCATATGCATGTCACTCCTCGTTATCCACACGACAATATTCAATTCGTTCTGGAATTGAAGTCGTATGAAGGAGATGCCATGTCACACTATGCCGACAACATTCGTCAGCATATCAAACAGTTCTAAATCCCGGAGAAAATAAATGGCTACATATCAGAAGGTTACCGCACCAGCAAACGGAGAAAAGATCACTATTTCCAATGGAGAATTGAAAGTCCCCGATCATCCAATAATTCCCTTCATAGAAGGCGACGGGACCGGACCTGACATTTGGCGTGCCTCGCAGCGGGTTTTTGATGCTGCAGTTGCAAAGGCATACGGTGAGAAAAAGAAAATAATCTGGTTCGAAGTGTACGCAGGTGAAAAAGCAAACGCCGTGTATGGTGAGAACACCTGGCTGCCCGAGGACACACTGGCAGTGATGAGAGACTATACTGTTGGAATCAAGGGGCCGTTGACGACTCCGGTTGGCGGCGGCATTCGGTCTATCAATGTTGCACTGCGACAAATGCTGGACTTGTACGTTTGCCTTCGTCCGGTTCAGTATTTTCAAGGTGTTCCTTCTCCAGTAAAGAGTCCCGAGAAAATCAACATGGTTATTTTCCGCGAGAACACTGAGGACATTTATGCAGGAATAGAATGGAAAGCCGGAACTCCTGAAGCAAAAAAGGTTGTGCAATGGCTTCAAACAGAGATGGGAGTAAAGAAAATTCGTTTTCCGGAAACCTCAAGTATCGGCATAAAGCCTGTCTCTAAAGAAGGAACTGAACGTTTGGTGCGAGCGGCAATCAAGTATGCGATTGCCAACAAGCGACAATCCGTTACGCTTGTCCACAAAGGCAATATTATGAAGTTTACCGAAGGCGCATTCAGAGATTGGGGATATGAGCTTGCAAAGCGGGAATTCGGTGATACGACTGTTTCATGGGATGATTGTGGCGGAAAGCCGGCAGCGGGAAGAATTCTCATCAAAGACGTTATCGCAGACGCTTTTCTTCAACAGATATTAACCCGTCCCGCGGAATATGATGTAATCGCGACGCTAAACTTGAACGGAGATTATATTTCTGATGCGCTTGCAGCACAGGTCGGTGGAATCGGGATTGCTCCGGGTGGTAACATCAACTATGAAAATGGGTTTGCCATTTTCGAGGCAACTCACGGTACCGCGCCAAAATATGCTGGGATGGACAAAGTAAATCCTGGATCAGTTATTCTCAGCGGGGAAATGATGTTTCGTTATATGGGATGGACCGAGGCAGCCGATAGAATCGTTGCATCGTTGGAAAAATCAATCGGAGCCAGAACCGTTACCTATGACTTTGCGAGACTCATGGAAAGTGCTCATGAAGTTTCCTGTTCGGGCTTCGGAGATGCATTAATAAAGAATATGTAGAAATATTTTGCTGTTTAGACAAGAAAACCGCTGGTGAGACATTTGTTACCCATGAAAAATCATCAGCGGCTTCTTTATTTACCTGAATCAGGCTCTTCCTGACAGAATCTGCACTTTTCCTTCTACATTCACACTTCTACAAAAGATATCCCGTTATTGGATTCGTCTTTACAATTGTTGCAAAAAACTATCAGTTTTCACTCACATTGCTTGGCATGCACTTTGAATGATAGTATGCTACGAATGTAATGCGTTACCATCATTAACCAAAAAGCCAGGGGGTATAGATGAAAACTTTTTCCTTCATTGTCGCTGTAGTCGTTTCGGTTCTTGTTATCGGCTGCCAAGACAACAATCAATTCAATCCGATCAGCAGTGATTCGCATAATGCCGGAGCAGTTGTTACGAAAAGCAATTCCAGTCCCGACGGCGTTTTTGAATTACAGACACAGTTAACATTTGGCAACAATGAATCCGTCGACAACACGTACGACGTCGCCGGTCAGATTCAGTATACATTGGTTCCCGGTGAAGTAAATTCATATACGTTTTCCGTCGTTACGAGCGCAACCCTGGAGTCAGGAATAAAGGACGCCACGGGTTCCGTGTACGGCGAGTCAATTGAACCAGTTACTATTGTAGGAAAAGATGCTGTTGCCTACGAACGAGTTTACAAAGTCAGCAACCTGAAGGAAAAAGAAATGGATTTGCATGTTCAGTTCACCTTGACGGTAGAAGAAGTCCAGGTTAGCAACATGTGGCTAAGCGAGCCGCCGCCACGAGGTGGGTTTACAAAACGCTAAAAAAAACAATTCCTTTCAAAAATGACAACGTCCCGACTCGCCATGAGCCGGGACGTTTTGTTATTTCAGCCGCTAGTAATCTAAACAGCCTTATAAACGGGAATTGCTTTCGGAACAACGATCGCCAAAACGATATAACCAACGACAACAACTCCGGAGGTTAGCAACGCCCCCGCAATAAAACCAATCCTGATGATCGTTGAATCTAGTCCGAAATGTTCTGCCAGGCCTCCGCACACGCCAAAAAGTTTGCTGTCGGTGAATGAACGGTAGAGCTTGCGTGGAAGCGCTGCTCCCGCGGGACCGGCATCTGAGGCCGGTATTGAATCTTCAGGTTTCAGATTTGATTGAGACAAAGAATTCCTTCCTCCCCATAAAAAGCCTACACCAATTAATATCAGTAAGACCGCGAGCCCCAAATCCCAATCCATTGACCACCACTGATGCCAGATCGAAACGCCCATATTATGGAGAAAGAGAAGTCCGCCGACCACGATCAAAAGAATTCCCCAAAAGAGACTGTTCTTTTGAGACTGATCAGTTTTAGCTTCTTGCGCTCCGGTTCTGGTGGACTCGCTACTGTAATCAGGAATTATGTAGGGTTCTTTCGGCATAACAATCATTGCAACGATGTACAAAATGATCCCGGAACCGCCCAGGAAAGTCAAAAGAACCCAGGCGATACGGACCAATGTGGGGTCAAGATTGAAATACTTTGCCACGCCTCCACACACGCCGTCAATCATCCGCTCGGTGCGGGATTTATAGAGCTTCTTTATTCCAGTCGTATCGGCCATTGGAGTACCTTCCAAATAGATGATGGTGCATTCTAACTCTTACTACGTCCAAGAAGATTGTATTGTTTCATTCTGCAAAATGAAAAAGCCGATCATGAGATCGGCTTTCAGATGTTGACGACGAGATGGTTTTACACTTCCATGATTTCTTTCTCTTTCATTTGCAAAAGTGTATCGATATCCTTGATGAATTTGTCCGTCAGTTTTTGTGTTTCCTGTTCGCCCCGCTTCCGGTCATCTTCTGAAAGATGCTCGGCTTTCTCGGACTTCTTTAAGTGCTCAATGGCATCCCGGCGGATGTTCCGGACAGCGATTTTTCCATCCTCCCCGAATTTCTTTGTCAACTTCACAAGTTCTTTTCGACGCTCCTCGTTCAAAAGCGGTATAGGAATACGCACGAGGTCGGAATCCTTAACCGGATTCAGACCAATATTTGCAGTCTGTATTCCCTTGACGATGGGATCCAGCATACTCTTATCCCACGGCGTGACCGTCAGCGTATGAATATCCGACACGCTAACGTTGCCTACCTGGTTTAACGGTGTCGGTGTACCATAGTAATCAATTTTGATTCCGTCCAACAACGTGGTGGTCGCTTTTCCTGTTCGTATCTTTATCAGCTCCTGACGCACGACTTCACTCGCCTTCTGCATTCTGTTCTCGGTGTCTTTGAGAATGTCTTTTATCATGTATACCTCGACGCTTGTAATAGTAAGATCAGCCTGAAATTTCTACGACCCTCGTCCCTATTTCTTCACCCAGAATCAAACGGCGCAAATTACCCGGCGTATTCATATTGAAGACCATGATCGGAAGTTTGTTTTCCCGGCAAAGCGTAATCGCTGTCATATCCATAACGCTCAGGTTCTTTTTCAAAACATCCATGTAGGATATTTCCGGGAATCTGATTGCCGCAGGATTTTTCTCCGGATCGGAATCGTACACACCGTCCACCCGTGTGCCTTTGATGATCACGTTCGCCTCAATCTCTACGGCACGTAGAGCGGCTGCGGTATCAGTTGTAAAATACGGGTTGCCTGTTCCCGCGCCAAAAATTACAACCCTGTCTTTTTCCAAATGGCGTACGGCGCGGCGGCGAATGAAGGGCTCGGCAATTACTTCCATACGAATCGCAGAAATAAGGCGCGTGATCAAACCCGTATGCTCTAACGCGCTTTGAAGTGCCAGGGCGTTAATGAGAGTGGCAAGCATCCCCATGTGATCGCCTGTGACCTTGTCGATATTATCAGAAGAGTTAGAAACACCGCGATATATATTGCCGCCACCGATCACGATACCGACCTGAACTCCAAGATCGTGGATCGATTTTATCTCCAGGGAATACCGCTTCAGCACTGCGGGGTCGATACCGAATTGCTGATCGCCCATCAATGCTTCGCCGCTGAGTTTCAGCAGAATCCTTTTATACTTGAGTTTGTCCATGTACTATAGGTTGGTGGATAAAAAAATGTCCCCGTAAAGGGGACACTCAATTACTTTATTTCTTCACCCAGATGGAATCGAAGAAAACGCTTGACTGTCACCGGCTGCCCTGCACCTGCAAGGTAATCCTTTATCGTCTTACCGGAATCCTTGATGAACGTTTGTTCCATAAGAACAACTTCTTGATAATATTTCTCAAGGCGGCCGACAGCAATCTTGTCCACAATCTGATCAGGTTTTCCTTCGTTCTTTGCTTGTGTGCGATAAATATCCAGCTCGCGCTCAATAAGTCCCTTATCGACTTCATCACGCGACACGACCAGCGGATTCATTGCAGCAACCTGCATTGCGACATCGCGTCCCTGGCTGCCCGCTGCATCCGAGCCCTGTAGTTCCACCAAGACCCCTATCTTATTCCCGAGATGTGTATACGCGCTGATAGTTCCCTCCTTTGTTTCGACAATCGCGAGACGCCTCACATCAATCTTCTCCCCCACTTTTGCCAGCAAGTCGTTATACAATTCGGAGACAGTTTTGCCATCTGCGTTTTGCTTCATCAGTTCTTCAACGGAGGACGGTCGCTTCTGTTCAACAACGGTCGCCACTTTGTTTGCAAAGCCGGTAAAGTCTTCACTACGGCCGACAAAATCTGTTTCGCAATTCACTTCAACGATAACGCCGCTTTTGCCGTCGGATGCGACACGCGTTACAATCATGCCTTCCTTTGCTGCTCGATCAGCGCGCTTTGCACCAACAGCCGCGCCTTTCTTTCGTAGAAACTCGATCGCAAGATTCATATCGCCGCCGACCGCTTCGAGTGCCCGCTTGCAATCCATCATGCCGGCGCCTGTTTTTTCGCGCAGTGTCTTAATCATCTCATTTGTAATCTGCATAACTTCCACTTTTATGTTCTTTCTCTTTTGATAACTTAACTGACCGCTACTTTTTCCTCAGCTGCACGGCTCTTGGATTCATTTTCCATTGCTGTTTCCATCTGGCGGGCAGAAGCACGCTCTTTGCCTTCGAGGATAGCATCGGCAATTGTCTTTACAACAATCTGAACAGACTTGAAGGCATCGTCGTTTGCAGGAATGACGTAGTCGATACCATCGGGATCACAATTCGTGTCGACGACTGCGAAGACCGGGATGCCGAGCCTGTTCGCTTCCTTGACACAAATTCCTTCCTTCTTCACATCAACGACGAACAACGCACCGGGCAAGCGGGTCATATCCACTACGCCGGAAAGAACATTGTTGAGCTTGTCCTTTTCACGCTGAAGGAACAGTCCTTCCTTCTTTGTAATCTTATCGAACGTTCCGTCGCTTTCCATTTTTTCGATGTTGGTCAGGCGTTTCACGCTTTTGCGAATGGTAGTAAAATTGGTCAGCGAGCCGCCAAGCCATCGCTCGCTCACATAAAATTGTCCGCAACGAATGGCCTCTTCTTTTACGATATCGCTTGCTTGCTTTTTTGTTCCGACGAAAAGCACACGCTTGCCGTCCGCAACAACATTAGCAATGCCATTGCAGGCTTCTTCAAGCAGATCACGGGACTTCGTGAGGTCAACAATGTGAATCCCATTCCGTTCCATGAAAATGTACGGCTTCATTTTGGGATTCCAGCGGCGGGTTAGATGTCCGAAGTGACATCCGGCTGCTAAAAGTGCAGCGACTTCTACACGAGGCATACGATTATTCCTTATTTTGGTTTTTATCTTCTACCTTTTTCATCTCGTTGCCGCAACCTTTAACAGGCACCACGGCAAGATCCAAAGGTATGTTTATTTGAAACTTATTACCGCTTCGAGAATTGGAATCTCTTGCGTGCTTTCTTCTGGCCATATTTCTTTCGCTCGACCATACGCGGGTCGCGTGTCATCAAACCGGCAGTACGCAACACTGGCTTGTGTTCCTCACTCATCTCAACCAACGCTCTTGCGATAGCCAGTCTCACTGCACCAGCCTGACCGCTTGTTCCACCGCCATCAACATTGACGCGAACGTCATACTTACCCGTTGTTTGGGTTGCTTCAAAAGGCTTCACTACGTCACTACGCAACATCTCCAACATGAAATACTGGTCAAGAGGTTTTTTATTGATAACAATCTTTCCGGTACCCGGCAGGAGAATTGCCCGTGCGACTGCAGTCTTGCGTCGACCTACGGCGTTGGTTTTTTGAATGTGCTGCATCTATGAATGAACTCCTTGAAAATTAATTGAGGTTGAAAGTTTCCGGTTGCTGTGCCATATGCGGATGATCGGCGCCAGCATAGACTTTCATCTTCTTGATAATCTGCCGTCCGAGTCTGTTATGCGGCAACATGCCTTTCACCGCCCGCTCGAAAACTTTATCAGGATGTTTGCGGACAAGGTCCTGAAATTTTTGAAATGTTGCGCCGCCCGGATAGCCCGTATAATGAAAATATTCTTTCAGCTCCGAGCGCTTTCCCGTCAACTTCACGTTTGCGGCATTCAGGACGATCACAAAATCGCCCATATCCGCATTCGGAGTAAACGTCACCTTGTGCTTACCGCGCAGCAGGGTTGCCACTTTCGACGCAATACGGCCAAGCGTTTGGCCACTGGCATCGATGACGTGCCATTTTGGATTAGCATCCGATGTACCAAAAAATTTTGTTGCCTTGTCCACTGGAATAGCTCCTGAATGTAATAACGATGAAAAGATTGGTACAAAAAGTTCTTTAATTTAGGGAAAATTGGTTAGAGAGTCAATGCAGTTTGGGATTAAGTGTGGTTAATTGCAGGCAGTCTCATATATGGTTAGAGGCGTGATACGAGCTGCGAACCAAAGGGCCGGATTCAACATGTTTAAATCCGATTGAAACTCCTAGATGTTTTAAGCCCAAGAATTCATCCGGATGGACAAAACGAGCAACAGGCAGGTGTTCTTTTGTCGGCTGGAGATATTGTCCCAAAGTAAGAATATCACAGCCGGCATTATGCAGGTCTTGCATAACAGCCTGCACCTCATTGAGTGTCTCACCCAACCCGAGCATGAGTCCGCTTTTTGTCGTCATTCCTGATTCCTTCGCCCAGATGATCACCTGAAGTGAACGCTCGTATTTCGCCTGAGGCCGAACCTGTTTGTACAGGCGCGGCA